>JAGQVA010000165.1 GCA_020438265.1 Bacteroidota bacterium | reverse complement strand
GGAATATTCTCAAAAGCCATTACCCAGGACATAGCCATACAGGTTGCGATCAGAACCATTACAATCGAGGTTGTACCCACAGAATCCAAAAGAATTTGAGGCAAATCTTTTGCATTTATTTCCTTGTAAATAAAAGCAAGAATCAAAGCGTACAACACTGCAATGGCCGATGCCTCTGTTGCTGTGAAAATACCGGCAATAATTCCTCCGATTACAACGACGAGCATAAGTAAACTGGGAAACGCATCAACAAAGGTTTTGGCTCCCATCGTAAAGCGATAATAAGAGCCCGACTCTCTCTGATCTATTTTTGCCCAGACTCCACCGACCAGAGCGAATGCGATGTTAGTGAGAATTTTTCCCAAAGAGGAGAGATTATTATAATGAATCCCCTTATAGAATACATACATAACGGCAGCATATCCTCCCCAGATAAACAACCAGACCATCCATTGGAGAATACCATTTAATGAAGAGTCCGAAACGAAACGGGTCAGGTAGCCCAGACCCACCAGCATTGCCAGACCTGGAATTGCATTTAGCAGCCTTTTTATGGCTTTATTTGCGTAGATCTTCTGATCGACAGGGTATTTCCGTTTCACCGCAAAATAAGCCGCTATCACCATTAAGAGCAGACCTACCAGAATACCTGGAATATAACCTGCCACGAATAAGGTTCCAATAGAAACCCCGCCACTGGCCACAGAATAAACGATGAGAATATTACTGGGGGGAATAATCAGCCCCGTCGTAGCAGAAGAAATATTCACCGCTGCGCTCAATTCCGGATCATATCCTTCATCCACCATTCTTTTATGCATAACGCCACCAATAGCGGAAGCCGATGCAGCCGCTGAGCCGGATATCGCGCCAAACAGCATATTGGCAATAATATTGACATGGGCCAATCCTCCGGGAAGCCATCCTATAAGGACTTTAGCAAAAGTAATCAGGCGGGAAGCAATTCCCCCGTGATTCATCAGCTGACCCGCAAGAATGAAAAAGGGAACTGCCAGCAAGGCAAAACTATCCAATCCCGTCCCCATTCGTTGGGCTACAGTCGTAAACGGTACAGAAAATGCCGCAAAACTGTCTGCAAAACCCAATTCTCCCATAAAAAACCCGATGATCGGATTAAAGGCATCCATACTGACCACAATGGTTAAAACCGAAGCAAAGCCAATACTGTAGGCGATAGGCACTCCCAATGCAAGGAAGATCAAAAAACTTAACACCAGAATGAATATTTCAATATACTCCATTTTATGCTTCCTTTTTCATGTTGAGAATTGAATAATAGACGATCAGTATCCCACTTATCGGGATTACCAGATAAACAATCCAGAGTGGTACGCTCATCGCAGCCGAAGTCTGTTCAAGAATCAGGGTAATATAAACCAGCCTCATTCCTCCCAAAACCATCGCAAAGAGCGCAAACAGGAGTACAATGATCTGGATAACGACATTTAGTCGATCTGCTTTTTTTCCCTCAAGCGACATGGGTAATAAATCAATGGCCAGGTGCATTTTCTTTCCGGTAGCATAAGCTGCTCCTAATAAACCCAACCAGATCAGCAGAAAACGTGCAAGCTCATCTGTCCAGGAACTGGGACTTTTCAGAATATACCGCGAAAAAACCTGCCAAAGGACATTTATGACCATAATTCCCATAATAGAAATCAGGGTTTTCTCCAGAATATTATCAATATGTTTTCTCATAAAAATAGAAATTAAGGGAGGGTTTCCTCTCCTGAAACTGTATCGGGCTCGACCTTGACAGCTCTGATTTCCTGTATCAGTTCATACAGCTCTGAGTCGTCTTTATAAGACTCCAGTACCGGGGCCAGTTTTTCCATAAAAGGCTCTTTATCAGGATAAATTACTTCTACCCCTGCTTCCTGTACTTTTTTCAGAGATTCTGCGACAGATTCCTCCCAAACTTTTCTCTCATAAGGAACCGATTCTTCAACTGCTTCAGTCAGCCATTTTTTTTCCTGATCATTCAGTTGATTCCAGATAATGGTACTGATAATCAGAACATCCGGTACGGCGGTGTGCTCATTGATCGAATAATACTTACAAATTTCATAATGTCTGGAAGTGTAAAAACTGGGCGGGTTGTTTTCGGCACCATCAACGACTCCCTGTTGCAGAGAACTATAAAGCTCTCCCCAGGAAATAGGTGTCGCTGAACCGCCAAGTCCATTGACCATTTCCGTAGCAGTTTTGGATTCCATTACCCTGATTTTCAAGCCATTAAGATCTTCAGGTGTTCTGATAGGCTTATCTTTAGTATAAAAACTGCGGCTACCTGCATCATAAAAACACAGACCCCTGAGTAAATATTTTTGAGGTGATTCAAGAAGTCTTTGTCCAATCGGGCCGTCAAGAACCTTGAAGTGATGTTCCTTTGAGCGAAACACGTATGGAAGCCCAAGTACACGAATAATCGGGGCAAAATTTTCAAGAACTCCGGCTGAGACCTTTGTTATGGCAATACTTCCAATCTGGAGTAGTTCCAAACACTGACGTTCGTCTCCCAGTTGTTGGCTTGGATAAACGTCAATGCGCATTTTACCTTCCGACTTTTTTTCGACCTGCTCCGCCATAAATACCATCGCTTCGTGAACCGGATGACTGGTAGGTAAGCCGTGGGCGAGTTTTAATGTGCGTACTTTACTTTCGGAGCGGCATCCCGAAAGAATCATTAAGCTCCCGATAAGTAGTAAGTAGATGTAGTTTTTCATAGAACCCTAAATTCTGGGGTTATTTATTCTGGAAACTCAAAATAGGATTTTGCATTATAATAACAAATATCCTTTACAATTTTACCCAGCCAGGGAACATCATTGGGTAGTTCGCCATTTTCAACATCCCGACCAATCAAATTACAGAGAATCCGACGGAAATATTCATGCCTTGGATAGGACAAAAAGCTTCGTGAATCAGTGAGCATACCCACAAAACGACTGAGAAGTCCCATATTTGAGAGGGCATTCATCTGTTTTTCCATACCGTCTTTTTGATCCAGGAACCACCATCCTGAACCAAATTGCACCTTTCCGGGGATGGAACCATCGTTAAAATTGCCAATCATCGTAGCAATCAATTCATTATCTCTGGGGTTGAGATTATACAAGATGGTTTTGGTGAGCTTATTCTGCTGATCCAGGCGGTCCAGAAATCTGGCTAATGGCCGGGCAATTTCAAAATCTCCAATCGAATCAAATCCTGTATCTGGTCCCAGTGTCTTCACCATTCTTGAGCTATTATTTCTCAGGGCTCCCAGGTGAAATTGCATTGTCCAGCCTTTTTCGTGATACATTTCACCGAGATGTAACAGCAGCGATGATTTGAATTTCAGGATTTCGTCGGGATTCAAACGGAGGCCCAGACGAACTTTATGGAAGATTAGATTTACTTCTTCATCCGTAAAATCAGCGGCATATATCGTTTCGAGTCCATGATCTGAAAGGCGACAACCATTTTCATGGAAATAGTCCAGACGTTGTTGGAGCGCATTCAGAAGATCAATAAAGTGATCAATATCAGATTCCGTTACAGCCGAAAGTTTGTCCATATAGGCATTAAAAGTCTCCGGATTTTCTACTCCGAGCGACTTATCAGGTCTGAAAGCCGGATAAACTTTAATTTTGAAATCATCGGCAGCAATCTGTTTGTGATACTCCAGCGAATCTACCGGGTCATCCGTTGTACAAATGATTTCTACATTCATTCGGGTAAGAATCGAACGAGTGAAAAAATCTTCGGTAGCCAGTAGTTCATTACAGGTATCGTAAATGTTCCTTGCAGTTGTTGGATCCAGAATTTTATTTACACCAAAAGGACGCTTCAATTCCATGTGGGTCCAGTGATACAAAGGATTGCGAATGGTATAAGGCACCGTTTCTGCCCATTTTTCAAACTTTTTATAATCATCCTCATCACCGGTACAATATTTTTCAGGGACACCATTGGTTCGCATCGCTCTCCACTTATAGTGATCACCTTCAAGCCAGATTTCTGTTAGAGTCTTAAACTGGCGGTTATTAGCCATATCTGCCGGAGACAAATGACAATGATAGTCAATGATCGGCATTTCCTTAGCAAACTCGTGATAGAGGCGCTGCGAGGTAGGGTTTTCCAATAAAAAATGTTCTCCCAAAAATTCTTTCATGAGGCCATGTTAGTAAAAAATCGAAAGGTATTCAACCTTTCCCAATAAAAATCAATGTGAAATAAAAATGGAAACGATTGTAATTAAACAAAAATAGATTGCAAGAAAAAAAGCCAGAAAATTTATTTCTGGCTTTATCTTTAAAAAATGAAAGTTTCTATTCCATACCGAGGAAATTTCCGTCGTCATCATACTTTAACATTACTCTTTTTTGATTAACGCGGGCTTCCAGGATGAAATACCTTTGGGCAGGAGAATCGTGATATCCCATGCCCAGAATGGCCGGAGATCCATAAGTATCATTTATATGATCCAAAACAGCAGCAGGAACCATCTCCCGAGGGATAATAATATCGGTATACTGCCATACTTCGCTCAAATTATATCGAGCTTGCATTTTTAGTTTTTTCTTCACGAAAAAAGCAGTATAACCACTGAGATCTTTTTCCCAGGTTACATCAGATGCACCTGGAAAATGGCCGTCAAAAGTGCTCTGCAAGGAAACAGGGGCGGCGGCGTTTCCTCGGGATTGAGCATCAACCTGTATGACCGGTAAGGATAACAGGAGGGAAAGTAAGACAATCCATTGTTTAAACATGATAAAATTTTGGGTAAATGAAACAATTACAAAAGCAATAAAACGGACTTAGTCCGCTACTAAAAATATAATTTTTCTCTGGTTTTTACAAATTCCGAAAAGTCTATAACTTCGTTAAATGGAAAACGCTCTTCCCCACACCCCTTCCCTATCCAAAAAAATCGGACTGATTTTAGGTCCTGTATTGTTTGGAATAGTCATGCTGTTTAGCCCTGATGAGGCTTTAAGCACTGAGGCTCTGGCTGTTATGGCTACAACACTTTGGATTGCCACCTGGTGGATTAGTGAAGCCATCCCTATTGAAGCCACCGCTCTTTTGCCTATTGTTCTGTTTCCTCTTAGCGGAGCACTGGATCTTGGCACTACTACCGGAGCCTATGGACATTACCTGATTTTTCTCTTTCTGGGAGGATTTATTATTGCCCTGGCTATTGAAAAATGGAATTTACACCGGCGAATCGCATTAAATATTATTTATGTGATTGGAACCAATAATCAAATGCTGGTGTTGGGATTTATGGTTGCCACCTGGTTTCTTTCCATGTGGATCTCCAATACTGCAACCTCTTTAATGATGATGCCAATCGGACTGGCAATTATCAAACAACTGGAAAAAGATCACGACCCCGACCCAAGATCTGCCAGTCCTTTTTCAAAGGCCCTGATGCTGGGGATTGCCTATTCTGCGTCTATCGGGGGTATGGCTACATTAATTGGAACTCCGCCCAACCTTGTTTTTGCAGCAGTTGTAAAGGCTACTTTTGATATAGAAATATCCTTTCTCCAATGGTTTATCTTTGGCCTTCCCTTTTCTATTATTCTCACGCTGATCTGTTGGTGGTATCTTGTAAAAATTGCCTTTAATCTCGAAGGAGAATCTTCCCTTTCGGGCCGGGATCAAATTAAAGCGCAGCTGAAAGCCTTGGGACCAATGAGTAAAGAAGAGAAAAGGGTTCTGATCGTATTTGTAGCTACTGCCTTTTGCTGGATTACAAGATCTTTTTTGCTAAATCTGTTTATTCCCAAATTAACAGATACCATGATTGCAGTTGCAGGAGCTCTCGCATTATTTCTTATCGCAGCTCCCAGTCATCAGGGAGAAAAACTGATGGACTGGTCCAATACGGTCAAACTTCCCTGGGGAATTTTAATGTTATTCGGAGGAGGGCTCGCCCTGGCAGCGGGGTTTACTCAGTCAGGATTGGCTGAATGGATCGGTAGCAAGATGACATTAATGGAAGGAATACATTTTATCCTCATTCTTATTGCTATTACTGCTTTGGTAAACTTTCTCACAGAAATAACCAGCAACGTGGCTACAGCCAGTATGATTTTGCCCATTTTGGCTTCACTGGCTCTGGCCATTGGAATTCACCCTTATGGTTTGATGGTTCCTGCTATTCTCGCAGCTTCCTGTGCTTTTATGTTACCAGTTGCCACCCCTCCCAACGCTGTTGTGTTTGGATCCGGGTTTATTCAGATGAAAGATATGATTCGTAGCGGCCTCAGGCTAAACCTGATGTCAATTATCTTAATTGTGGTTTATGTATTTGTCTTGCTTCCCCTGCTCTGGCAACTGGATCTCAATAGTGTCCCGGCAGAATTTTTAATCCCTTAGGAGGTTCAAAAAATAAATTGATTGTAGAGCCGCATTAAAATGACGGCTCTACAATCAATTTATCTTTTCTCATTCCTTAATTCATTTTTTTAATGAATGTACCGTCTTCCTGAAATTGTAACTTAACCGGACCACCTCGCCAGTTTATATGGATCTGATAAAAATTATTCCCTTTTTCATCATGGAGAATAGATTCCTGGATTGAAAAACCGGGATAGTTTTTATCAAGATGTTGAAAAAGTTTTTGCTTCAGGAGGCTATGTGGAACTTTGATTTCAGTATATACCCATTTACCAGTCCGAGAGTAAAAACCTCTCATCGAGTATGAGTTTTGCATAAAAGTAACCACGTAGTGATTGGTTTCTTCCCACCAGGTAGCATTACTGGAACTGGCATCAGGGAAATCCCTCTCAAAGTTTTCTTTCAGAATAGTTGGAGGGTCAATAGGGCCACGGAATTGTGCGTAAGTAGAAATTCCGATTCCTCCAATTAGTAACAGCAGTAAAGATAAATGTTTCATGGAATCAACAATGAGCTTGACAAGTAGTGAAGTATCACTTAATAGATCGACACGGTGAATGTATAAGTTTTTATCTTATTTCACAAATCGAATTTTTCATTCGCCTGTTTTGTATGAAAGAAGAATGTATTTTTCTCCTTTTTTTATACTTCCAGAAACAGTTTAAACAACCCATATACACCTACCCAAATGATTGCCAGTACACTTGTCCAGAAGGCAATATTATAAAAAATTCCTGGTTCCAGGGCTTTAGGAAGGCGTTTATAACGAAAATAAACCGCAGCATATACGACCAAAAACAAAATAAGAGAAGTAATTACTCCCCCGGTCAGAACCATAAATACGGGTTGTTTGATAAAAAGAAATAATATCGCCCACACAAGGGGAATTAGCCACGCCTGCACCGCCAATACCTTGCTTTTCGACTCAGGCGTATGAAAATCCACCCATCCTACTTCTCCCAGCGCATCGCCAAAAATACGTACCCAGGAAGCCAAAGCTGAAAAAAGCGTGGAAAACAAAACAATCACAGCTCCGATAAGAAAAACGGATTTTGCCCATGGGCCTAAAGATTCGGTGTACATCCGGGAGAGGGTATTAATCATTTCATATCCCTCCGGAATATCTCCGGAAGCATGCAGGACTGCTGCCCCCAGCAGATAAAAAGCAGCGGTAACCAGCGTATAAAGCAACATCGCTAAAAAAGCATCCAGATACATGACATTGATCCATCCACGGGCGCGGTTGGCCCACTCCGGACTGTCTTCGCGTGGGCCCGTATAGGCTCCGTAGCCTTTTTCCAGACACCAGTAATTGTAAAACATGACTTCATCCCCTCCTACTCCGGTCAGTCCAAAAGCAGCAATGGCAACACCCACTGCTCCCGCAGGCAGGTTAAATGTTAATCCCTCAAGAATATCTGCACTGGTAATGGCATAGGAAGTATATTGAAGGAAAATCAGACAGGCAAATGTAAACAGGGTAAATAAGCCAATAAGTAGCAAAGAAAACCCTTCAATAAATCGATAATGCCCCCGAAAAACCAATAGAGAAACCAGTATTGCCACAATAAAAGCAAAATAACTGATCGGAATCTGAGGGAAAGCAATATTCATAGTAATGGCTACTCCACCGATAATTCCTCCAACCTGCAGAAATTTACCTGCCATCATCAGGAGATAGGACCAGATTGTCCAGTGAGCTTTGCCCAGACGTAATCCGGGAAGTTTATTAAACGCTTCCATCACCGTTTCCCCCGAATGAATGGCATGTTTGCCATATTCAAGCTGAATCGCCACTTTGACCAGGCAACTGACAAGGATAACCCAAAAAGTAACAAAACCGGCTTCAGCCCCCAGGGTGGTAGTGGCAATCAATTCACCCGAACCGACAATACTGGCAGAAAGGATAAACCCGGGTCCCAAAAACTTCAGTTTTTCAGTGAATCGTGTTGGCGGCTCCTTGATCATCAAATGAGCCTTTTCCCGGGTGTTTACAGGGGATGTCATAGTAGTTAGTCTTAGTGCGAGGACTAAGTTAAGCTAATTCGCCAGAAATAAAATAACCTTCCCGGACAAATCTTCCTAATTGACCCTAAAACTGGCTCCAAAAGCCCAAATCAAATAACCCTGGGTTCTCCAATCGTAACAATCAATGCTTAACAAATTCACCTGTCCCCATAAAGAAAACTGCGGAGAAGTAAAATTTACCGTAAGCGGAGCCCCTGTAAACCCAAACCCTTGTTCTACCCCCAGAGAGCTACCGCCTCTTAACTTAAAATCAATACTGGAGAAATAATTCAAGGTAGGATTAATCGGTCCCCAATAAATATCTCTTGAGGATCTAAATCTATCATACTGCCCAAATTCGCCACCCATTCCGCCTTGTACACCTATCAGGTTAAAATCAGCCCTTTCCGTTGGTAAACAAAATACAATTGACCCTCGGGCTCCCAATCCCCAAAAAGACAGATCTGATATACCTGCGATATTAGCCCTGTAGGAGCCTCCATAAACATATCCTCCGTATGTTGCTTTAAAATATTCCCGGGTCTGGCTTTTGTGAAAAGAGCCCTGCACCAGAAAATTTTCTTCTGCTGCTCCAGCATATTTAATCCCCTGATTGAATGCTCCAGAAATCCAAATTTCATCTGCATCTCTTCCGTGATAGGCAGACCGCGCCTGATAGGGCATATT
>JAGQVA010001667.1 GCA_020438265.1 Bacteroidota bacterium | reverse complement strand
ATGTTTCAAAAGTCATTTACCGGGCGGATCACGTGAAAGAGTATAAAGATCATCCGCAGCTTCAGGAAAAACTTCCACCGACAGAACTGATCAAAGGCCGTGTAGCAACGATTTCTGTTCCTTATGCCGGAACCAATTATTATCACTGGATGCTGGACTTATTGCCTCGTCTCGATTTGATTGAAAGAGGAGGAGTAAGCCTGGATTCAATCGATTATTTTATCGTTAATGATTACGCCAGCCGTTTTCAGCGCGATACCTTGACCCATCTGGGCATTGGCAAGGATAGAATTCTGGAGAGTCAGTGGCATCCGCATATTCAGGCAGAGGAACTCATTGTGCCCTCGCTTCCAGGTGATACAGGACAATTTCCGACCTGGCCGTGCAAGTGGGTGCAGAAAAAATTCTGGCCGGAAAAGCTGGAAAAGCCATTCCGCAGAATTTACCTCAACCGCAATAAGGTTTCTTATCGAAAGGTGAGTAATGAGCCAGAACTGGAAG
>JAGQVA010001666.1 GCA_020438265.1 Bacteroidota bacterium | reverse complement strand
AGTTTGAGTTTTTGGTTGGGTATATTTTCCCTGAAGAAAACCCTCTTTCGGCAGATGATACTTATTGGGAGGAGGTTTATGCAACCAGAGAACTGCGAGAGGTAAGAGGGGTTTATTTTGATTTTTTTGAAAGAGAATTTCATAGGCTTTCTTTGAATCTGAAGCGATTGGATCTTTATGGATCTTCAGGAATTGATCACATCATTCATTGATTTTAAAGCGTTTGAGAAAAGCCTAATTCTTCAGAAAGAGGATTTTTTTTGGCGAAGCCCTGACCTCGTAGAGGTCGAATGTGGGTAGAAACCTTGCGTTTCCCAACCTCCCTTACCAGCGCGCCTTGAGGCGCGCAAAATAGAGGGGAGCTCAATGAGCTACCCACATGTAATCCCTACGGGATTTCGCCATCCGGCGTACTGTAAAGTACAAATAAGAATGAAAGTTTTTGATTCAAAACTACGGCTCGTTTTTCTCCAAAGTAAAGGCAACCTTATCCAACTCCTTTT
>JAGQVA010001665.1 GCA_020438265.1 Bacteroidota bacterium | reverse complement strand
AGAAGTTGCTTACGACCTTGATTTTAAACCTGCATTTTTTTCCAGGATTTTTAAAGAAAAGTATGGTTATCCTCCTTCGGAAGTGAAGAAAAAGTGATTTTTCCCTCACTGAAATACATTATTAAAAAAACTCCCACAGATCACACCGATTCCACAGATAAACCCAACACTAAGCGTTTAGATCCGTGAAATCTGTGCCATCTGTGGGAGAAATATAAGTGTAGCTAAAAAGGTACCTTAGAGAAAGGGATCATCTGCGTTTTTCATTTGACCCCAAAAAACAGACATTCTCCCTACTTTTTCCAAAAAAATAATCCCACCAATTGTCAATCCAGTCCAAGTTTTTGCAAAATAAGTGCAAGGACCAGGGCCTTGTCAAAATAGTCCAAACATTCTTCAAATAAGTGCAAAACCAGGTGTCGTGAATTTCCGAAGTTTGGGTATCAGCTTTTGATTAAGGCTGGACGATTACTGAAACTTAAACACTACGACAATGACACAAAG
>JAGQVA010001664.1 GCA_020438265.1 Bacteroidota bacterium | reverse complement strand
TGTCAATGAGTTTTAAGAGATTCAACCATAATCATAAGTTCCAATTACACCAAACTGGTTAGCACATCTTTTCATTCCTAATCCATTAACCGGCTAGCGTAGCATTTTCTCTTTCAGTAGCAAAACTTTTACTCAGCTAAATTCTAAAACAGAAATAACAAAAGATTGCCCACCTGCTTCAGATCTATTGGACTCGTATTCCAGTCCATTAAAATTGAGACTATTATGAATCTCCCAGCGATAGTGATTCCTTTTTGGAGGAACAAATGGTTCTTTAATACTTGTCCTGATGTCATCCTGAGCAAAGCGAAGGAGTACTCATGCGCTCCCTCACTGACGTTCGGGATGCCTAGACCCTTCGCTTACGCTGCGAAGCTCAGGGTGACATACGCACACAAAAACCTCCGGCTAGGATAGACTTATTAAGCCACCATTTGCTGCCCTAGAAAACCTTCCAGGTCCGAAAACTACTTCGAAAGCTCTTTAATCATCGCTTTATTCTCATC
>JAGQVA010001663.1 GCA_020438265.1 Bacteroidota bacterium | reverse complement strand
GTTGGAATGCTTCTGAAAATTGCGAGTTAGTCAGTTTTGGTGTGAACTGGCATAAATGGAATCCCATTGATATTACCTCCATGCAGGAAAAGGCGGTGCTTCAATTCTACCTCAAAACAGCGAATCCTTCCACGTTGGATTTTAAAATGATTTTAGAAGGATTTGATGGAAGCGGAGCGATAGAAGTAGCCTGGAACCCCAAATACGGAACAAAAGCAAAGGAAAACTGGTTAAAGGTCGAGGTTCCCATGAGCGATTTTACAGGGACGGTTGACAAAACCCGGATCAAACACCTCAAGTTTCAATTCAGTGGAAAAGGAGAAGCTACGATTGATCAAATAAGTTGGATTGCTAAATAAAAAGGATAACTATGGAAAGAAATATTGCGAAATTATTGACTCATTTGGAGCAATACACAAAACGTTTGTTTATGTTTCCGCAATCGCACGATTGTCATCCTGAGCCTTGCAGCGTAAGCGAAGGATCTAAGCACCCCAAGCGAAGTGA
>JAGQVA010001662.1 GCA_020438265.1 Bacteroidota bacterium | reverse complement strand
CCTTCCTGTCCTGCCTCTTTGGGAATGACCAGCTGATACTGGGTAAATCCACGGCCCCCATAAATCCGGTTCCAGTTGTGGATCATATCCAACGGATAGAAAAAACCGTCATAATCGCCCAGCAAATGCACCTCTTGCCTCACTTGACGATTGTAATACAGAAAGTTAAAAATTCGGGTGGTAAATGGGTTGAGGACGAAGGAAGGGAAGTCAAAAGGAACATTTATCTTGAATTTATTCGGCACCTTTAATGGATGATTTTTCCAGCCTGAGTTCTTCACTTCATCTAACGTCGCATGCTCCCCTTTCAGCAAAATAGATCTTCCTTGTCGGCGACCCGGAGCAAGGCAATCAATCCAGGCCATGCTATAAGTTACCGACTCAAACTCGTCGAACATCGACAAAATCTCAGTCAGATTTCGGGCCTTGATAGACTGCATCCTGATGGCAGAGGTTTCTATTTTTTTCAGTTGAATAGTAACCTGGAGAATCATTCCGGTCAGCCCCA
>JAGQVA010001661.1 GCA_020438265.1 Bacteroidota bacterium | reverse complement strand
CATGGCAATCGCCAGATACATCACTGCCGCGATATAAGTAGAAACTATCGCCGCTTTCTCTGATCGGGCAGAGTTTACGCGTTGAAAAATATCTTGTGAGGCAATACTTCCCAGCCCCAATACTGCCCATGCAGAAAACCAGTCCAGCCAACTCAGGGTAGTTGATTCAGGGAAAAAACGATAATGTCCGGCTGGAGGGCTATTTATTACCGTCATAAATCCTCCAGCTTCTTCCGACCAAAAAACCGCCAGACAAATCAACCCGATGATAATCACAATACACTGGATGAAATCTGTAACCGAAACGGCCCACATTCCGCCAAAAAAGGTATAAAGTGTAACAACAAACGTACCGATGATCAGAGACGCCGTAAAAGAAACTCCCGTCAAAGTACTGAAAATCAGTCCTAAAGCAACCAATTGCGCGGCTACATACCCAAAGAAACTTACCACCATCGCCACAGCGCTGACCAGTTCTACCGTTTTCCCATAATGATCGCGAAACAAAT
>JAGQVA010001660.1 GCA_020438265.1 Bacteroidota bacterium | reverse complement strand
TCAAACATACTACCATCGAAAACGGAACCGCCAGAGAAAGTGTCTCAGCGCCTGTTCCGCTTGGACCTACCCTAAAAGCAGAATTTCCTGATTTTGAAACGGTGGTGAGATTCTGGCGTTCGGTTCCTGTTCTTCATGTTGAGTCGGAGAATCTGGTTGGAGACAATTTTTATTATGCAGATTCGGACGTGTTTTCTGTTTTTTCAGTTGAATTAAAAGAAGGGAATCCTGAATCGGTTCTTTCCCAACCCAACTCTCTGGTTATTTCCGAATCCGTTGCTTATCAGCTATTTGGCGAAGACAATCCGATTGGTAATATTATTAGTTACGAAGGATATCCAGCCGGAAAAAGAGATTTGATGGTCTCAGGTGTGATGAAAGATTTACCAGAGAACACACACCTTGAGATTGATTATCTGGCGTCAATGGTGGGTATGGATCGGGAGGAGGACAATTGGGGGTCTTTTAAACCGATTTCGATTTATGGGCTTTTAAAGGAAGGGCAATCC
>JAGQVA010001659.1 GCA_020438265.1 Bacteroidota bacterium | reverse complement strand
ATCGACGTGCCCGCCGAGGTGATGGAAAAACTGCAGCAGGAGTATATCGGTTGTTTATGCCCTGAATGCTTGAAAACATATGCAAGATAACTCAAGCTTCAGGCACTGAAAGAAAAACACTTGTAAAATCTAATAGATTATTATAATTTTGCACACCCATTAAAAAATGGTCTCGTGGCCGAGCGGTTAGGCAGAGGTCTGCAAAACCTTGTACAGCGGTTCGAATCCGCTCGAGACCTCAAAGAAAAAACCCGCTATTCAGCGGGTTTTTTCTTTTCATCTTCGACTTTACCGGTCTTCTGTTTCACATAATTTTTAAACGCTTCTTCACCTTCCTCTTTCCAGTAATCACCGTAATATTTCCAGTCTTTCATACTTTCAAAAGATGGTTTATGATGACTGAATCTCGGATGATGATGCGGTCCGTAATATCGGTCATCCCGGCATTTGCTCTTGTGATTATGTCCATGTCCGAATCCTCCAAAGATCAGTCGAGACAGAATGATGATCCC
>JAGQVA010000164.1 GCA_020438265.1 Bacteroidota bacterium | reverse complement strand
TACCCGGTACAATTAGCTCATCTGTATTTTCTTTATCTTCGTTTACTGCCGGAAGATAACCCGTGAGGACATTGCAGAAGGAATACCGGGAAGCAGGTTTTCGGTTGGATAAAACGTAAATCTCCGGAGCAAATCCCCAGACAAAAATGGTTTCTTCTTCTAAAGAGTTTGCCTCAACATAGGTAGTTAAATCCAGAAATTCAGAGATAGAAGCATCGTGGTCAATAATATCGCGGTATTGAATAAAAGTGTAAATGATAGGGAAACAGAGGCCAATGATGATTCCCCCGTAAACAAACGCTTTCAAGTCAGACCATTCGTTTTGTACACTATTAATAACTCGAACCAGAGCCCAACCGGCAATCATCATCATCGCTGGAAGAGCAGGAATAAGATAATGAAGAAAAGCACGGCTTCCTGACAGGGCTTCCAAAATGGTTGCTGCGAGCCATAAGGAAATGAAAAGCAAGGGTTGATTTTCAGGCTGGATGATCTTTTTCCATTTCAGCACCTGCATAAAGCCAACACCCCATAAGACGAATAACAGCCATTTATTGATTAAAAATCCGCCCCATAATTTTGCCCAGGCTTCCAGGCGATCTGCCCAGGTAATCTGAGGAAGATAATATTCCGTATTGTATTGCCATACATAAAAATAGAAATCTTCGAGTGCTTGATGCCACCAGAAATAGAAAATGGTCATTCCTATTGGAATAACCCATCCCAGGGACAAAAGCAAGCACTCTCCTATTGATTGCCGAAGATGTTTATTCCCTGTAACAGTCGATATAAAAATAAAACCCATTATCGCTGCCAGGTCCAGGGCGGCTACTTGTTTGGACAAAACAGCCATTCCCAGAAAAAAGCCCGTTATCATTAGCAAAAGAACTTTTTTCCATCCAGAAAGCTTTTCTATCAATCGCCAATAAAAGAGATAAGTGTTGATGCCAAGTAAGGTAAATAGTAGCAATAACCATTCGGTGTGAGCAGCCCACATTTCGTGGAAAGGATTGGTCCAGGTGAATACAGCAAATAATAGAGCAGACCAATTTCCGAGTATATTGCCTTTGATTTGATATCCGGCCAACCAAACCAGTCCAGTAATTACAAGTGTGAGAAACAAATAAATCCAATGAACCGCAACCATGTGGTTTTTGCCCCAGATTGCAAAAATCAGGGAATAGGCATAATAGGTGAGGGGACCGCGATGATCAATGGCGTCGAGATAAGGTAAGCCTCCATCAAGGATAGCATTAGCTGCAACGGCACTAACAGCTTCATCTACATTGAAAAACTGGATATGGATAAAAAACAGTCTTAGCCCAATCGTAAGCCCTAAGGCTAACCATAATATGTATCGGGGTTTGGACCATTGGATTTCCATAAGGCAAAGAAAGAAAATGTCATGGACATTTTTGACCAAAAGGTACCGATAAGATTCTAAAAATGATGGCTCATTCTCAAAATGAGAAAGGCAGCGCTTTTTGTCTGATTATAAGCACTTAATAGTCAGTTGGTTACGGATTCTGCCATTGGGTGGCACCGTTTTGGCCTCAAAAGGGTATAGACAAACACAGCAAAACAGTAAATCTTTGATACTTTAGAATTATGGCAATTTTCGTAAAACTGTTCGTCCTCATTAGCTCTTTTGTACTGATTTTCCCAGCCAGCTCTTTGGCGCAACAAACAACTCCCGACCCAGAGGCGACAGTTTTACCTAAAACGCCAGTTCAGTTAATTGAAGATAATTCTCAAAACCTGGCCCTTAATCCTCTTGAATTTGAAGTTAGTATTTCTGAGCCCCTACTCATCGAAAATACAGAAACGCGGTCCAAATCCAATCACCGTATTACAAAATTTACAGACTGTGTAAAAGCTAAAAATACGGTTGAAGGATCGGTTGTCCTTCCTGGTTATTTTTCTATCGACTCGACCAGAAGGAAAAACTGATCTTTTATAATTCCAGAAATTACGCTTTTATATATAAGCCAGGCTGAAATATCAGCCTGGTTTTTTTATATTTTGGTTATGTATTCAAAAATTTATTGGATAGACAACAATTTCAGCAATTTACCGGGGAAAATAGGGACGATGGGACGTCCTCGGGGAGAGGATTGGCTGGAGGATGAAGTCAAAAATTTTTCCATTCGTGGCGTTGATATCATGGTTTCTTTATTGGAAAAGGATGAAATCTATGAACTGGGACTACAGGAGGAGGGGCGTTTTTGTGAGACTTATGGGATACGGTTTGTCCATTTTCCGGTCCCAGACCGTGATATTCCCGAAGATCCTTTTTTTTTTTTTTTTTTAGTTGAAGAATTGGTTTCTGCCATTCACTTAGGGAAAAAAGTAGTGGTCCATTGCCGTATTGGGGTAGGGCGGTCTTCGATGATTGCTGCGGGAGTCTTGAAGAAACTGGGGATAGATGAACCCTTTGAGAGGATTTCTCAAGCCAGAGGCTTGAAGGTTCCTGATACGAAGGCGCAGATGGACTGGGTTGAGGAGGTATTTGGAGGGAATGGGGACTGATTGGAAGCCCTTGAGGCTTCGGACCTAAGGTCCGATTTACAAGTCCGGACCGCAGGTCCGGAATACAAAAGGATACTTATAGTATCCTATGTTTCTCCCACCTCTGGTGGGAAAATCTCCTAAAGTCTAAAGACTTTATACGAAAAATCTATTTGTAATGGCTAAAACCCTGGAGTTTTTCACTTTCGCATATATTATCTCTTTACAGGAAAAATTTATAAAATTTCCTGCTTCTTCTCAAAAAATAGAGATTTCATTTCACAGGATTTTTGAATAAATACCTTTCCTATGTGGGGCGCAAATCGCCAATTTCTGACTATCTAATAATCACCTCTTCAACCACATATTTCCCCTCCTTACCCTCAACATAAATATAATAATTCCCTGAAGGCCAATCTGATACCGGAATCACCCCGGAACCAGGTTCCACACCTGCCAGCCACCAGACCAGACTCCCGTTCCCATTGATGATTTTGATATTTGCCGTCTGACTGGTATTACCGCTAAATTCATAAGTCAAAAAATTAGTAGCGGGATTGGGGAAAAATTGCCAATACCATGGACTTTCCCCATCCCGAATACTAATAGTAGGTGAATATGAAAATCGGCCGTCTATGTCGGTTTGTTGAATACGGTAGTAATTGACTCCTTGAAACGGGCTTCCGTCGAGAAAGGAGTAAAAATGTCCCTGAGTTGAATTACCCAGGGACAAAAGCTGTCCTATATCAGTGTATAAGACGCCGTCAGTACTTCGCTGTACAGAGAAGTGATGGTTATGGAATTCGTTGCTGGTGATCCATTCAAGCTGGATACCATTATGTTTTCGGTAGCCTTCAATCCCGGCCCATTCTACCGGGAGAATAGCAGCTGTCATTTGAACCATGAGCATGTCTGTACCGCCAGCGCTGGAGACGGTAGTGGTTCCCGCTCCCGGATCAACATCAATATTATCTTGAAAATAGGCAGCTACATAAGCCTGGTCAATGTCGGCAGTTACTGCCAGGGCTTCGTCTGCAAGGGTGCCTCCGAGGTTTATTCCCCATAAATAATTACCTGCCTGAGAATATCTGGCCAAAAAGATATCTGTTCCACCCACAGAGGTAAGATTGGCAGTACCGGCTCCTGGATCAAAATCGATGGTTCCGTTGAGACCTCCGCAAACGTAAATGTCACCCGTAGGATCTGCGAAAATGCCTTGCGGAAGGGTGCTGCTGCCAAAATTTGTACTGTTTAGTTTAAAAGCCCATTGATATGTACCATTCTCGTCATATTGAGCTAAAAAACCACTGGTCAGCCCTGAGGCTGTCAAAGAGGCTGAGTTGGGAGAAGGGTCAAAATCGACCGTGCCAACAAACCGGCCGGTAATTGTAACGTTCCCACTCCCATCCACAGTCAGGTCGCGCCCATCATTTGAAAAAAAGCCTGTACCACCTAAAGGAATGGCCCATTGATAGGCGCCGGCGTTGTCGAGTTTGCACAAATAGGCGTCAGCATTGTTGGTTGAGGTGAAATTTGCGGTTCCAACTCCGGGATCAAAATCTACTGTGTTACTAAAAAAACCTGTAATGTATGTGTTTCCACTTGCGTCTGTGTCCATTCCATAACAGGATTCCCCACTGGTTCCTCCTATACGAATGGCCCATTGATAATCTCCATTTTCATTATAAGCTGCAACAAAAATATCGGCAGCTCCTGCACTGGTCAAAATCTGCCCTCCTCCATTTGGTTCAAAATCTACACTTTGCTGAAATTGACCACTTATGACTAATTGCCCGTTCCTGAAATTTATATCAAAGGGTTCTTCGGCCCCGGTTCCGCCTAACTGAAAAACCCATTCAAAATCACCCGCAGAATTGTATTTTGCCACAAATCCATCCGAATCACCATTGCTGGTAAGGCTGTTTGTATTGGCTGAAGGATCAAAATCAACGGTTTGCCGAAAACGCCCCGCCAGGTAAATATTTCCATTATTATCCAAAGCGATAGATTTTCCTTCATCAAACTCTGAACTCCCCATAGATATCGCCCACAGATAATTTCCCAAAGGATCATATTTGGCCAGGAAAATATCCCCGTTTCCACTGCTGGTCAGGTTTTGGGTGGTTCCCGAAGGATCAAAATCCACCGTTCCCTGAAAAAAGCCGGTGAGATAATAATTTCCCGATGGATCTAAAAGGATATGATTACTCCTTTCATTTCCTATGCCACCAAAGTGGAGGTAATTTTCCAATTCCTGAGTAAAAACTGCAAAAGGGGTTAAAAGGAGCAAGGCCAAAAAGAAATTCTTTTGTGTGCCTGACATATCATTATTGATCCTGACAATTCAATATTAGGCACTTTTCAGGGCTTTTTTTCTCTGGATTGATAAGTGGAGAATTGGCTTTGATAAGTGAACCAACTGGTTTTATAAGTGGTTCAGAATATCCATCAACTGATCTTTGCGGCGATTGGAAACGGGAAGATGAGCCTTATTCGTCATGACTAATATCCCACCCTCAGATCGATCAAAGCGAATAATCTGGTTAATATTAACGAGATAGGAATGGTGTGAACGAAAAAAACGGTGCGGTTTGAGGAGTTTTTCGTATTCTTTTAAATTCCTTGAAACGAGGATATTTCTCCCATCATCAATGTGAAAATGGGTATAACTTCCTTCAGCCTGACAGTAGAGAATCTGCGAAATTTTAAGTATGTGAATGCTTTCGGTGTCTTTGAGAACAATTTTTTGCGAATCAGAGGAGATGGTTTGGAGATTATTTTCCAAAATGGAAATTCTCTCACTGAGGCGAGATTTTGAAACCGTTTTTTCTACTTTTTCAACTGCTCTCATTAACTCATCCGGATCAATGGGTTTTAACAGGAAATCCAAAGCACTAAAGCGAAAAGCATCAAGTGCATAATGATCATAAGCCGTAATGAAAACCACTTCAAAATCCCGGTCAGAGACTTGTTTTAAGAGATCCATTCCCGTCCCATCGTCCATTTCCACATCCAAAAACACACAGTCAGGCTGGGTATCTGATAACAAAGCCAACCCTTCCGCCACACCAAAAGCTTCCCCAATAATCTGCACCCGGGGGCAATACAGCGACAGCATATTTCTCAAAACCTCGTGAATAGACGATTCATTATCAATCAGGACCAGTTTCATAAATCAAAGGTAGGGAAAAACTTACTCTTGTGCCGCTGAGAGACGGATTTTCATCCTTTAAATTGATGATTTGTAACGCTATCTGTTTTTTGATTTTATTGCTTAATAGCTGAAGGCGATCACGGGTAATTTCGGTTGCAAGGGATTTTCGTTTGGGTTGAATGGTTTCTGTAGATTTCGGTGCAATTCCCACCCCATTATCTTCTACCGAAAATTTGAGCATTCCATTCTCCTCAGAAAAAGAAATCCGGATGAGGCCCTTCTGATCCTGATTCGCCAGACCATGTTCCAGACTGTTTTCAATGAAAGGCTGGGCAAACATGGGTGGAATCATCAAAAGTTCGATTTCAAGGTTGGGATCTGTCTTTATTTCGTATTCAAATCCATTACCATAGCGAATTTGTTGAAGATCAAGATAAAACTTCAATGTGTCGATCTCTTTTTCGAGAGGAATATAGGTTTCCCGGCTATTTTCCAGCACCAGGCGCATGAGTTTGGCAAATTTGGAAAGATAGGCACCTGTAATCCTGGGATCTGTTTGCTGATAAATAAAATTTTGAATGGAAGATAAAGCGTGAAAGAAAAAGTGGGGATTCATCTGCGTCAGCAAAAAACGTTGTCTTGCTTCCAGGGTTTGCTGTTTTTCCATCAGAATCTTTTGACGGAAGTATAACATCAGCAAAGCAAAAGAAAGGATTGCCACGATGATTGCCGCGATTAAGGCAATGTTTCGCTGTCGAAGCTGGAGTTCCTGATACTGGTTTTCCTCAGCGAGGGCTTTGATTTGTTTTTCCTTTTTATCAGCCTCATACTGTGCCTGCATTTCAACGATCTGGCGGTTTTTGGCCAGGGTGTGGAGACTGTCTTTGAGGTGATGAAACCGCGTCATGTATTTCAGCGCTTCCTGAAAATTTCCAAAGTGAGTATGCACTTCACTCAAATGCTCGTAAGCTGTGGTAATTCTGTTTGCTTCAGGTTGAGAAAGGGCCATTTCCAACCCCTTTTCAGCTAAAAAAATCGCCGAATCCTGTTGGTTTATTTTCTGATAATAATCTGAACGCAAAAGGGTAGAATAACCAATCAATCCAAGGTGATAACGAGGATTAGCAGTTGCCAGTGATTCATCCAGATAACCCAGCGTGCTGTCCAGCTTGTTATATTTCATGGTAAGATTGGCCATCTGATTGGCAGTGCGAATGATTCCCTCCGGAAATTGAATTTCACGACTCAAATTCAGTGCCTTACGCCCATAAAAAAACGCGCTGTCAGACTGGTCTTTCCGCATATAGTCGCTGGAGAGATTGGAAAATACCTGAACCAAAGCAATTTTATCACCTGAAGCTAAAGCCGTTTTCAGGGCTTTGCGACGGTACTGCATAGCTCCTTCAAAATTTCCCTGGTAATACAAAATGGTTGCAACATTATTATATCCCGGTTCTATGGGTTTTCCATCTTCAATATTTTCTTCCAGAGAAATTGATTGTAAAAAATACTCCAGCGCTTTGGGGTAGTTTTCCCATTCCATATAGTTTTTCCCGATATTATTCAGGACAGCAGCCATTCCCCGCGTATTTCCGGTTTTTTCGAGAATCTGATAAGCTTTCAGGTAATATTCATTGCTTTTTACTGGTTCGTCTTTCCAGTCATAAACAAAACCGAGGCAAAAATAGGCCCTTTCAATTCCCTGCTGATAATTAAGCTTTTCAGAAAGATTCAGCGCTTTGAGAGAATAAGCTTCCATTGAATCAGGAACTTTGCCAAAAAAGCCATAATCCTTGGCCAGAAACAGATAGATATTGGCCAGAGATGTATCTGTCTTTTGAGGAATCAAAGCCTTCAGCGTATCTATTCTTGAAGCTGTTTGGGCAAAAGATGAAAACGACAGAAAAGTGATAACAGCAAGGTTGATAATATAGGTTATCGGCAGAAATCGGATCATAGGCTGCCTGATTAATTAGTCGAAAAATTGATAGAAATTTTAAAAGCCAGATTGTCGCGTTGGTTGGGAAGCCGATTGGGGCCGTAGCGATAAAAGACGCCTCCTCCAACACCAATATAGGCGATATTGATATAATTGAAGCGAATGATCTGATCGATAATTGCTCCGGATTCAAATAGCCCTTTTTCCATGGTTTTGAAGGGAATTCCCTGGTGTTTTTCCGGATGTTTCAGTGTGCCAAATCCCATGGCGTGTATCAGGGAAAGTTTGGGTTTGATAAATTTTACCGGTGTTGGAATAGCCGGGAACTCCTGGGTGTAGAAAAAATTGACATATCGGTCGGAGAGGAATTCATAGGGTTGGACTGTTTGGAAATATTCCGGTACAAAGACAAATAGAGAAGAATCGTAGCCTCCGGCACCGAAAAACAAATTAGACATGGGCAGCTCCCCTTCAATCATTCCAGCTCTGGCTTTCAGCCTGATGGTTCCCCATGATTTGGTAATCAGGCGTTGGCTGAGTTCTGCTTCCATTTTATGATAATCAAACTCTCCTCCGAGAAAGTCCGGAATTCCACGAATATATCCCACAGACAAAACCGGATATTTGGACTCGACCGGGAACCTTTCTCCCATGGATTCCACGATTTGTTCCCCATAGGCAAAACGGATTTTTACCCCCAGATCGGTAAAGTGATAAGGAGACTCCTGGTCTACGCCATTATCCGGCATAAACTGATAATCATACAAAACTTGTCTTTGGTAATCGCTGAGGCCTATTTCCATTGTTGTAAATTTAAAAGGTCTGCCCCGGAGTGCCACGTGTTTGAGCGCCATCCGGTCCATCAGCGAAGTAAGATATGACCTAAAGTTAGTAAATCCCCGTTCGGAATCAAAGGTAGACTGCCCCGGTTCAGATACGTCATTTCGGTACAAAATTCCCAGTTCCAGTTCCCTGTCGTAATTCAGTCGAAGGTTGAATTCTCCTCCGTATTTCCATCTCTTATCTTTGAAACCATAACCGCCATAACCCCCCAAGGAAAATCTTTTGGTGAGCTTGTCATTGGTAGATAATCCAAATCCCACACGGTTTCCTTCAAAATCATTATACAGGAAGATTTTATCGAGATCAATATCCAGAAAACCCAAACCCACTTTCCCTTTACCTAAGCTCTCTGTAAGCTTCATGATCTGGTCAAATTTATATTTTTCACCCATACTGTCCAGCACATGATAAGTGTTGATTTCTCTGAAAGATAACGTGTCGATTCTTTCTGTCAGCCAAAATGAGCTATCCTTTTTTCCCGCATCTTTGGCCATGACGACATTGGCCATGGAGAAGTCCTTTTTGGTAATGGCTGGATTCAGGTTGATTTCCTTGATAAAACTCTGCCCCTGAACTTTCATGCCGATGTCTTTACTGGGATATTTTTCGGCAGATATCTCGAAATTTAATTGCTCTGGAAACCATTGCTGACGATCAATGCACAGATACTTCTGCTCAATTTTCATGGACATGAACCCTGCTTCA
>JAGQVA010001658.1 GCA_020438265.1 Bacteroidota bacterium | reverse complement strand
TTCAGGGCTAAGCCCTCAAAGAGGATTGTCATGCTGAGCTTGTCGAAGCATCTAAATACTCCTTCTTGGCCGACTGTAAATCGTAGGAGGAGGGAAAAGGAAAAATCTGTCCTTCCGATTTGTCGATAAATATTGGACCATCATCACCTATGATTAAATCTGCCCCAGGGTATTCAGAGTTGAAAATATAATAATCAGGATGGTTTTCTAGCTCAACAAGAATTGCCTGTTCATCTATTTCTTTTAGGTAATTTTTCGCTAGTTCATGATAATTCATGGCTTAACTTAGTGAATTTTGTTCACAGAAACGCTAGAAATATACAGTTTAGTAATTGTTTTATCGCGGGTAGATACTCGTAAGGCGAATGCCTTGAACAATGTCCTGGCCTTGCGGGAGCCAACCTCTTGAGGGGGCGTGGTTAGCGCGAGGGGGTATAAAGAGTATAAGTAAGAGTCCTTTTTTTTCCTTCTAACATCATAATGTAAGACGAATGATAAAGTGGTTTAAGAAAAAAACA
>JAGQVA010001657.1 GCA_020438265.1 Bacteroidota bacterium | reverse complement strand
ACTGGGTGGCCATGGATGACCCCTATATCACCTACGAAAACAAGTACATGGAGACCGTGTGGTACCTGCTTAAAAAGCTGTATTCACAGGGACTTCTCTATAAAGGCTACACCATTCAGCCCTACTCTCCCAAGGCAGGAACCGGACTGAGCTCACATGAGTTGAACCAGCCGGGAACCTACCGAGACGTGAAAGATACGACTGTGGTGGCCCAATTTGCGGTGGAGGAGCATTCTCTGGCTCAGTTGCAAAGCCATATAGATCAAGGGAAGGTGGCACAAGGCCAAATGTTCATCCTGGCCTGGACGACCACGCCCTGGACGCTTCCTTCCAATACGGCGCTTTGTGTGGGTCCGGATATCGACTACGTTATAGTCAACACCACCAACAAATACACGGATACCGCATGCACCGTGGTACTCGCTGAGGCATTGGTATCGAAACATCTTCCGGTCAAAAAGGACGAACCTTTTGAAATTATTGGAAAGTGCAAAGGGCGTGACCTCGTGGGAATTCGCT
>JAGQVA010001656.1 GCA_020438265.1 Bacteroidota bacterium | reverse complement strand
AATAAAGTTTCCATTATTGTTCCAATATTTGAAAAACGCGCTCCCGGTCTATATCATAACAGCAATATAATAATTGATGCAGATGGTTCAGTTCTTGGAGTTTACAGAAAAATGCATATTCCAGATGATCCGGCTTTTTATGAAAAATATTATTTCACTCCGGGTGATTTAGGATTTAAAACTTTCCAAACACAATTTGGAAAAATTGGAACTTTAATTTGTTGGGATCAATGGTATCCGGAAGGTGCAAGACTCACAGCGCTAAAAGGTGCAGAAGTTTTATTTTATCCGACCGCAATTGGATGGCACCCCGATGAAAAAGAAAGATACGGCAAAGCTCAGCAAGATTCGTGGATTACAATTCAAAGATCGCATGCAATTGCTAATGGAGTTTATGTTGCTTCAGCAAACAGAACTGGATTTGAGCAACCCGTAAAAGATCAAGATGGAATTATTTTCTGGGGTTCATCTTTTATTTGTGATCCACAAGGAGTTTTTATTGCTCAAGCTTCTGAAGATA
>JAGQVA010001655.1 GCA_020438265.1 Bacteroidota bacterium | reverse complement strand
CCCCATGGTCACTTAAAAGGAACAACTACCTGTCAGCTACATATGCACAATTTTAAATCCGGTGATATCATTGTTATTGAACCATGGAGAGCGAGTGCTTTCCCTGTTCTCAAAGACCTTACTGTAGATAGAACTTCTTTCGATAGAATTATCCAGGCAGGAGGATTTATCGCTGTGAATACAGGTGGTGCTCCTGATGCAAACGCTCTTCCAATACCAAAAGTTGATGCTGACCTTGCAATGGATGCTGCTACCTGTATTGGATGCGGTGCCTGCGTTGCTGCCTGTAAGAATGCTTCTGCTATGCTATTTGTTTCAGCAAAGGTTTCTCAACTTTCTCTATTACCTCAGGGGAAAGTAGAAAGAAAAGAAAGAGTAAAGAAAATGCTTGCTGTTATGGATGAGGAAGGATTTGGAAATTGTACAAACCAATATGAATGTGAAGCGGCATGTCCCAAAGAAATCTCTGTTGGTTTTATAGCGAACCTGAATAAAGAATACCTATCTGCATCCCTGTCAA
>JAGQVA010001654.1 GCA_020438265.1 Bacteroidota bacterium | reverse complement strand
TGCGTTTAATGGACTTGGCGAATTTACCATTGAAAGCGGGAATGAAGTATTCGGAATTATGCGGTATTATCCGAAGTTAACCTCTCTGAAACCAGATTTTAACAAAATCACCATTCGGAAGATTAGCGACAAGTATTATATATTTCTGAATGAAAAATTTCTATACTGGTTTGATTTTGTGCCTCCGTCCAGTAGCCGGGTAGGTTCGCTGGTAGCAGGAGTTACGAATCCGATGTATCGGAATGTCAGGATTAGTCAGCTGAAGTGATAGATATTTTTTATCCAGACCTTCCAGGTTTTCGAAAACGTGGAAGGTCTTTTTTATAATAATTTAAATATCCAAAGATATTACCTGATCAAAATCGTCCAGATTGATATGTAGAGGGCCATTATCCCCGGGGTATGTCGCCTTGTATTCATCAATCAGGTTTGAGAGATCAAAACAAAGCAAAGCCTGACATAAAGCTTCACAGCCATCATTGCCTTTTAAAATGAGGCTGACATTTGTCTGCACAGGGAG
>JAGQVA010001653.1 GCA_020438265.1 Bacteroidota bacterium | reverse complement strand
CCATATTTTTGATTCCCGAGTTTCAATCCCAAAATGGTCCAATTAAGCTTTTTGATTGGACCTCTTCACAGCTGAATTTATTATCGTTTCAATCCCAAAATGGTCCAATTAAGCTTTGATTCTTGAAAGTAAGTCATTGAGGAAATCCACAAGTTTCAATCCCAAAATGGTCCAATTAAGCTTCAATTACTGGAAAGAATCTGGGAAAGACTTCACAAGTTTCAATCCCAAAATGGTCCAATTAAGCTGCATATTATCGTCCCTGATTGGGAAAAAATAATAATGTTTCAATCCCAAAATGGTCCAATTAAGCTGATGCAGCGATGGAAAATAGCTGTACGGGTTGCGTTGTTTCAATCCCAAAATGGTCCAATTAAGCTTTTGTGCAGGAAACAAAATTCCCTAGCTTTCAAGTTGTTTCAATCCCAAAATGGTCCAATTAAGCTTTTTATTATTGTTCTTTATTTGGAAAATTTAATAATGTTTCAATCCCAAAATGGTCCAATTAAGCTAATTCAGAAGAGGA
>JAGQVA010001652.1 GCA_020438265.1 Bacteroidota bacterium | reverse complement strand
TAAAATCACAAACCATAAGCTTGTCATTTTTCGTTGGTTCTGCTATTGGTTGCCATATTTGTAGAAATAAAGGAGTATCCCCCTCATATTCATATTGAGCGTATTTTTCGTCCGTACAAAATATTATTGAATCGTAAAACCCAACGGTGTAATCGCCAAGTTGAATATTATCATAGAATGATGATTGAGCAATTACAGTTAAGCTGGTAAGGTAGAAAAATAAAGAAGTAAGTAGTTTCATATAGTTTATTAATGTTAACGGTTTGGCTAAACTGCGTTTTAATGCAGTTTAGGTTTTGTTAGACTATGTTTTTTCATTTTTCATATTTAGTATCACATCCTTTCTACTCTTCCAATCAACCATCTGTAGTCCGCCTTGTTTGAATGATTCAGATAGTTTTTTATTTATTATATCTACAATTCGTCTCATATCAGAATGAGTTTGACTTAAATTAATTTCATTCTCATAATTCTTTTTCAATGTATCAGTCTCAAGCTTAATATCATTGATATATTCTAAATAACCA
>JAGQVA010001651.1 GCA_020438265.1 Bacteroidota bacterium | reverse complement strand
GTGGTAAACACCACAAAAGTCACAAAGTAAACAAAGCTGGATTTATCCATTCTTCTGTATTTTCTGTGTCTTCCGTGGTAAACACCACAAAAGTCACAAAGTAAACAAAGCTGGATTTATCCCTTCTTCTGTGTTTTCTGTGTCTTCCGTGGTAAACAATAGAAGGAGTGGAATGTGTCATTTGTGGCTCTGCCACCATAGGACTATGTGGTGAAAAATAGCAAGCTTCCTAATCATCTATACTTTGCCCCTGATACTCACTGGGAGAACACCCATAAACGTCTGAAAACTTGCGGGAAAAATAGGCGGGATCACTGAAACCGCATTGGTAAGCAATCTCGGCAATTCCCTGATCTGACGTTTTTAACAATTCTGCGGCGGCAGCCAGACGAAGGGTACGGATAAAACGGATGGCTGACAAACCTGTCAGCGCAGTCAGTTTTCGATGAAGCTGCGAACGACTTAAACCGATTTTTTTGCATAACCAGGAAACGTCCAGTTCCGGGTTGTCAAGCTGGCTGTGAACCA
>JAGQVA010001650.1 GCA_020438265.1 Bacteroidota bacterium | reverse complement strand
TACTACAACAAAGACGGAAACGAATACAACAAGACCTTTTTCATTCCCGGGATGTTTCCGACTCCACTTACTGCTTTATTGTCTGATGAACCTTCTGCATTGTCCTTTCAGGCCCTCGTTCCCAGCAAACTCATCCGTTTTTCTTACCATAAGTTCAGGGCTTTATTCGGCCAGCACCGTTGTCTGGAGCAATTGCTCTTGCGCATTTTAGAACGAGAGTGGATCAATAAAGAACGACACGATATTCAGATGGTCACTAATGATGCCACTACCAACTATATGATCTTTAGAGAACGATATCCGAATCTGGAAAACCTGATTCCTCAGTATCACATAGCTTCCTACCTGGGCATCACTAAATGAGACTTTCAGATAACACCATATTAATTACCGGCGGCACATCAGGCATAGGACTTGCACTGGGCAAGGCCTTGTTAGAAATGAACAATCAGGTTATTCTTTTAGGAAGGAACAAAGAGAAACTGGCCGAATTAGAAAAAGCGGGATTTGAAACCATCTCTTGTGACC
>JAGQVA010001649.1 GCA_020438265.1 Bacteroidota bacterium | reverse complement strand
GGTTCTTCATCATTTGAACCAATATTATCCCAGTTTTCAAATCCTCCGTTGGGAATTTGGGTTTGGGCATTTATCTGATAAAAAGCGAATAGAAGGGATATAATCATCCCAAGCGAAGTCCTGTAGATATTCTGCATATAGGTGTTTTAGGGTCAATATAACTTCAATGATATCATTTTGGAGTAAATAGCTGCAAGAAATCAGAGCGATTCTCGATGATCCAAAAGATTAACGAAATCTGGAGACAAGAAATTTGGAAAAAATCACGCAAAGCAATCTTCAACTAAAAACCAAACCTCTGCGATCTCTGCGTACTCCGCGTGAAAAGCCACAATGCAGGTACGCCCCTAAAAGAAATCACGCAGAGATCGGAGAGAACGCAGCGTAAAAGCAACTATAACAATTCCTCTGCGATCTCCGCGACCTCCGCGCGAAAATAACTGAATGCAATCACGCAGAGAACGCAGCGTAAAAGCAATTATAACAATTCCTCTGCGATCTCCGCGACCTCTGCGTGAAAACAACTGAAT
>JAGQVA010000163.1 GCA_020438265.1 Bacteroidota bacterium | reverse complement strand
CATTTGAGACTCTGACTCAGTAAAACCCATGTTACGGGCTGCGCTCATCATGGAATTCATAAAATAATACACGAAAGCCGGCCCACTTCCTGAAACAGCCGTTGAGGCATCAATCAGGGACTCTTCTGCTGTATATAAGGTTTTTCCTGTAGTATTGAGTAAATTCTGAATGGCAAATATCTCCACTTTGCTCACTCCGTCAGAAGTCGTAAAAACGGTCATCCCCTGCCCTACCTGAGCAGGAAGGTTGGGCATGGCTCGGACTATTTTTTCAGTTCCGAGTTCTTTATAAATCGTGCCAATGGTAATCCCTGCCATAATGGAAAGAACCATCTGATCTTTTCGCAAAAAGGGAGAGAGACTATTTCCCAAAGAGATAAAATCCTGGGGTTTGACACTTAAGATGATCAAATCCATCCCACGAATGTACTCGTCCGGTTTTGTCTGTAAAGGATGCGCTGAAAGTTTTTTCAATTTTTCAGATTTTTGATCCAGTCTTTCCAGAAAAAACAGATTTTCAGGATTAACGATGCTTCCGTTAATAAAACTCTGGGCATAAGTTGTGCCCATGTTTCCAGCGCCAATAATAAGAATTTTCATCTGATTACCATTCTGAGTGGGTAATACCTACCTGTGAGAGATGATCCCAGTATTCAGGATAAGATTTTTTCACCACCCCGGGATTTTTCATTAATAATTCCGACTGACGCAAAGCCATTGGAGCAAAAGCCATAGCCATGCGATGGTCATCATAGGTTTTGATACTTTTTTCTGCCGATCCTGCCTGTCCTCTAACAGTACAAATATTTCCTTCCACCTCCATATTCACCCCAAACTTGGCCAACTCATTAACCAAAGCATCAATCCGGTCTGTTTCCTTAATTCTTAAAGTATGAAGTCCTGTCATTCTGATCGGAATTCCGGTTGCAGCGCTTACCACTGCGATTGTCTGTGCCAAATCGGGCGTTTCGGTGAAATCCCATTCGAGAAGACCTTCTGTACTTTTAGGAGAAATTTTGCTCAGTTTCACTCCTCCTTCCTGATATTCCGAAGCAACTCCAAAATACTCCATAATCCGGGCAACCTGCTGGTCTCCCTGAAACGAATGCTCCCGGAGTCCTTGCAGGAAAATATCTGCTCCGTCGGCAAGAGCGACCATACTATACCAATAGCTGGCAGCCGACCAGTCTGATTCAATGGTATAATTTCCTCCGGAATATTGTTTCTCGGGAACCACCAGCGTCTGGCCTTCCCATTGAGGTTCTACACCAAATTTTTTCATCAGGCTAATCGTCATTTCGATATAAGGACGGGAAGTGATTTCGCCTGTCAGTTCCAACCTTACTCCCCCTTTTACGACAGGAGCAATTAATAAAATGGAAGTGATAAACTGGCTACTCACATTTCCTGCCATCCGGATTTCCCCACCTTCCATTTTTGATCCTTTGCTGACAATATGTAAAGGAGGAAAACCTTCCTGGCTCCAGTAATTGATTTCCGCCCCTAATTCCCTAAGCGCATTCACCAAAATGCCAATAGGTCTTTTACACATTCTGGGCGTTCCGGTCAGAATCTGATCTCTTCCCACCGCTGCAAAATAACCAGTCAGAAAACGCATGGTTGTACCCGCATCAATGACATCTAATACATGTCCTTCTGATCCCAGAAGTTTAATCATTGTTTGGGTATCTCGTGCAGAACTCAGGTTATCCAAATTAATTTCTCCAGGGTTTAAAGCCTGAATAATCAAAGCCCGGTTACTCTCACTTTTTGAAGCAGGTAAAGCAATACTGCCACTCAGGATTTTTCTGGTTGCTGAAAGTGATATCATAAACTCAACGTTTCAGGAAGAATAAAAAAATTATGGTTTGAATGAATGGAAGGGGAAAAATCGACCAATTGGTCGTTGTCCAAAACTTTCACAGTATATCCTTCATTCTCTAGCAAAGTCAGGGTGTTTTTTCGGTTTTCATTATCCCACAATTCACAGTAAATCATAGGTTTATGTTTTCTGACGACTTCCTTCCCACCTTTAAAAACAAACTGCTCATAGTTTTCAACATCTATTTTAATTGCCGATATTAATTCATTTTCAGGAAAAGGCCATTCGTCAAGGCGTTTGAGTGGAACCTCATAATTCACATAATCAGCATCATATCCCTCAATTGAATTATGGTCTACATGAGAAAGTCCCTGCATTTTCACCCCTTTTAATATCGGCATACGAATTTCCACCTTTCCACTTTCTTCGCCCAATGCCACTTGATTTAGCTCCACATTTTTCAATTTAAAAAACTTCACAACTCTGGCCATTGCCTCAAAATTATCAGGAACGGGTTCAAAGGCATATACCTTTCCTTTTACACATTTCCTGGCCATCAGTACCGTCATTATCCCCAGATTCGCCCCAATATCCAAAACGACGTCCTCATCTTTAAGCAAAGTTAGAAAATAGTTAAAATCGCCTTCTTTATCTTTTGGTTCCCACGCCAGGGTTTTTATCTTAAAAACCGAAAAGACAAAAAGGTAATTTTTGAACCCCAGGATTCGTTGAAATATGGCCTGAATGGCTTTTTTCATAGGGGCCAAAGGTAGTATTTTTTTGTATTGAAATAAGATTAATTTAAAAATAATCGTTTCCCGATTGTCAGGTATCATTGCGATAAACCCAGGCATTGTATAATTTTGGATTTATGACTCATTCCTCTTGTTTGATGAAAAATATAATTATCGCTTTTTTCTCCATTTACCTTGGCTTTACCCTTTACGGGCATGCCCAAACTGAAAAACAATTATTTAAACGGGCAATGTCAAAGATGGAGGAAAAAGACTTTGAAGGAGCTGGTCTGGATTTTTCAATGGTCATAAAACTCAATCCCAGAAACGATGCAGCCTATTATAACCGGGGATATTCCCGTATGATCATGGGCGATAATCCCGGAGCCATTCAGGATTTCAGTCATGCCCTTGACATCAACCCCGCCAATCCTGAAGGATATTACAACCGGGGCCGTGCCAAACTCAGCCTGGAAGACTTTCTCGGCGCCATGCAGGATTTTAATATCGCCCTGACTGCCCGTCCCAAGGAAACCAAATACCTTCAGGCACGATCCAAAGCCAAAAGTGGGCTGCAGGATTTTCGCGGTGCAATCGCTGACCTTACCCTGGCCATCAAACTCACCAAAGGTCGAAATATGGACTATATTTTTGACCGTGCTGAAGCATTTATCGATCTCAAACAATTTGATCTGGCAGTCCGGGACCTGGATCGTGTCGTGAGAATACGCCCCAAAGACCCCAACGCCTATAATGCCAGAGCATCCATCAAATTACAGGGAGGCGACCTCGATGGCGCATGTCTTGACTGGAGTAAAGCAGGAGAATTGGGGGATGTCAATGCCTATACCCTTATTCGGAAGCACTGTAATAATTAGCTGTTGGCCTTTGGCCGTTAGCTATTAGCCTTTGGTTGTTAGCTGTTGGCCTTTGGAATATGCTAACAGCAAAAGGCTAATAGCTAACAGCCAATATTGATTTAGAGAAAATAATTTCCTAAATTAAGTGTTGACCAAATTACTGTGTAATATGACTTCTGCTACCATTACTTCCAAAATGAAGCTTGATACGCTTCTGGCCGAGCTTGCTTCTGCCATGCAGGATCCCAAAGGCTCTTATTTATTAGATCTGGAAACATTGGAGGTAACCGAAACCACCAATGACAATCGCTACGAAACCGACCATGTCGCCATCGATGAAACTTCCTGGGATATGTTACCCGAATGGGCTCAGGACGCACCGCCTGTTTCTATGATGGTCAATCATCAGCCTGATCGTTTTATCCCGGTTCCGACCATTACCCAAAAGGAATTACTGGATTTGATGCACAAATTTACCAAACAGCTTCAGAATCAGGATGATCGCATTAAATTTGAATTCAGCTTAAGTCAGTCCAAGCCAACACTTGCATTTAAAAAAGAATTGACTTTCCATACTGGCTATCGCACCAAATGGCTGGACTTTAAGCAAAAGTATGGATTAAAACAGGCAAAAAAGTGGATTAAAACCCTGAAAATCACTGCTTAATTCTGCCGTATCCCTACAAATGATCATCAAAATATTTGCTGATTTTTTTCAATAAGTGCGCCCGATCAATCCCTCTAACATTGTGTGGATGAGTCGGATAGGGAAAATAGTCAATCTGTATTCCTTCTTCTACACATTTGCGGACAAATCTGAATGAATGCTGAGGCACAACCACATCATCCTGCTGCCCGTGAATAATCAGGAGGTCTCCTTTTAATTTTGAAACGTAGTTCAACAAATTCGCCTGATCGTACCCCTGAGGGTTTTCCTCTGGCGTATCCATGTACCTTTCCGTGTACATGATTTCGTAAAGTCTCCAATCAATGACAGGTCCTCCGGCAACACCCACTTTAAAAACTCCGGGTTTTCTCAACATCAAAGATGTAGTCATAAATCCGCCAAAACTCCAGCCATAAACGCCCAGCCGATCCGTGTCCACATAGGTCAGGGTTCTCAGATAGCGAACTCCCTGAAGTTGATCTTCAATTTCCTTGGTTCCCAGATTCCTGAAAGTTTCCTGTTCAAATTTGAGCCCCCGGTTAGAAGTTCCCCGATTATCCAGGGTAAATACTATATACCCTTTTTGAGCCATATACTGTAAAAATAATCTTGCTCCTCCCTGCCAGCTGTTTTGTACCAGTTGGACGTGAGGCCCTCCATACACATATACCATTACCGGGTACTTTTTTGCAGGATCAAAATTCGCAGGTTTGATTAAACGACAGTATAAATCAGTACCATCGTCAGCTTTTATAGGAAAAATTTCCATTTCCCCCAGGTCATAACCCTCAAGAGGATTGCGGGCCAAATATATATCCTTAACCAACCGGTTTTTATCGGTCTCTATCAGTACACTCTTGCCCGGAACACTCATACTGGAGTAGGTATCAAGGATAAATTCTCCATTTTGACTCAATTGTGCAGAATGGAAACCCGGATCACGAGAATATTTTGTGAGCTGCTGATTGGCAATATTTGCACTGTAAATATGACGCTCAATTGGACTTTCCGCAGTTCCTATAAAAAACACCTTACTCCCGCGCTCATCAAATCCCAAAAACTCTGTTACCTCCCAGTTTCCCTGAGTAACCTGCCTTGTGCGTGTTCCATCAATATGATACAGGTACAAATGATTAAAACCGTCTCTTTCACTAAACCAAAAAAACTGATCGGGATAATTAGGCCTGAAAATAGGCCCGTGTTCAGGTTCTACGTATTTTCCATGTTTTTCTTCAAACAAGGTTTTAATCAACTCTCCCGTCGTAGCATCATATTGATTTAACCTGAGATGGTTTTGTTCGCGGTTGACAACAGCAACAAAAATACTTTTATCATCGGGAGCCCAGGTAATATTGGTCAGATATTGTTCAAGGGGCGTTCCGGTCTTCAGATAAACCGTACTGCCCGTTTTCAGATTATAAACGCCAATGGATGCGTGATGGCTTTTGTCTCCGGCCATGGGATATTTATCAGGAACCATACTTGCTGGAGTGTCATAATAATTGACCAAAGGATAATTGGTTACCATAGACTGATCGACCCGGTAAAAGGCGATTTGATTGCCAGAATTAGCCCAAAATAATCCTGAAGTAATTCCAAACTCATTTCGGTGAGCGGCTTCCCCGTAAGTCAGATCAAAATGGCCATCTTTCGTAACCTGAGTAGCTTTACTCTCCCCCTTCTCCATGACAAAAACATTATATCCCATGGTATAAGCCAGATTCTGGTTGGAAGCAAATACATGATTTTCTGCTTCAGCAGGAAAAGTATACAGGCTTTTTACAGACTTATCTCCCAGATTACATTCAAAATAGGTATCCGCAATTCGAAAGGAAAAATGCTTTCCATCAGTCCATGTAATGCCGGGAAACCGAAACAGAGAATATCCGGAAGCTTTGGCCAATTGCTCCAGTTCAATCAATATTTCTTCTTTTCCATTCTCATCCCCATACATGAGGTTTTGGGTAAATGGATTAGTATAAGCATATTGATTTGTACCGGGTATCCATGAAAGATTCATCAGGTCTCTCGGCAGCAAAGAACTGCTAACAGCATCCTCCAGCGTAAGCTTTTGGTCTGCAACCTGAGAAAACATCCCAATTGAAAGGAAAGAGAGATATAAAAACAAAAAGAGTCGACTAACCATCATATAACAATCATTGGTTGAAAAAATTCAAGGCCTGAAATTAAAAAAATTATCAAAAAACCAATACAGATTTATTTGCGATCCAGAAATGTCCCAGCGATATTTGTCCATATAACCAAAAAAAATATTCATAAATGGCAGAAGTAAAAAACTACGCAGTACGATTTCAGGGAGGACCTGGCGGCTCCGGAATGGGAGTCAGAGCACAAATCCACTTATTTGGAGAAAGTAATAAGATGGAAGGGGCGATCGACTTTTTCGATGAAGGAGTCCGCCTTCCACAGGATGAAAAAAAGGGACATATCTATATGGCACTACACGTTTCACAGTTACTTGCTGTAGTGGATATCTTGCGAAATGAAAAACCCATCTTTATCGAATGGCAGGAAAAAGGGCAAAACGCCTATCTTGGTACTTCCCAGGAGCCAGTTGGCGAAGGGGAATAAATCAGCTATTAGCCTTTGGCCTTTAGCAATTAGCGGGCTAACAGCTAAAGGCTATTAGCCAATCACCAATAACCTTAATTCAAAATGAAACAAATTATCCTTTCCCTCACCTTTGTTGTTAGTTTTTTATGGCTCATTGGCCAGCCTCTGAATCCGGCTGATACCACCATGGGCTTTGAGGAGTACAATCCTCCTTCTACCCTTGTGGTACCTGAGCATCCTTTGAAAAAAGCCAAATTCCCTTTTATTGATGTTCACAATCACCAATGGAGAATGGCTGACATGGATTTGAATGAGTTAACTGATGAAATGGATGCTTTGAATATGGCTGTTATGGTCAACCTTAGTGGTCGTGGCTGGCGCAGTCCTGACAATCTTCCCAAAGCGATCAATAACGTAAAGGAGAATAAACCCAATCGGTTCATCGTTTTCACCAATATTAGCTTTGATGGAATTGACGACCCTAAATGGTCTGAATATACAGTAAAGCAACTGGAAAATGATGTAAAGTTGGGTGCGAAAGGATTGAAAATTTTCAAAAACTTAGGTCTTACAGAAAAAGATAAAGCAGGTAACAGGATTGCGACGGATGATCCACGACTTGATCCTATCTGGGCCAAATGCGGGGAATTGGGTATTCCCGTTTTGATTCACACCGGTGAACCTGCTCCTTTCTGGCAGCCCAGAGACAAAAACAATGAAAGATGGCTGGAACTGAAACAACGCCCCAACCGATATCGCGATCCTCAGGAATATCCCTCATGGGAGGAAGTCATGGCAGAGCAACATAATGTCTTTCGCAAACACCCAAAAACCATTTTCATCAATGCACATTTAGGCTGGTTGGGAAATGACCTGGATCAACTGGGCAAACTCATGGACGAAATTCCGAATATGTATACCGAAATCGGAGCTGTTTTGGCAGAACTGGGGCGGCAGCCACGCATGGCCAAAAAATTTCTCACCAAATACCAGGACCGGGTAATGTTTGGCAAAGACTCCTGGAATCCTGAGGAGTATTACGTTTACTTCCGCGTGCTGGAAACTGACGATGAATATTTTGACTATTACCGTAAAAGGCATGCATTCTGGAAAATGTATGGTCTTGATTTATCGGATGAGGTATTGAAAAAAATCTATTATAAAAATGCGCTGAGAATCATTCCAGGCATCGACGCATCACAATTCCCTAAATAAATGCATAAGGTAAAATCGTACATGTTGGGATTCGTCGCAATCATTATGGTTTCCTGGCCTGTGAGGCTGGTTCCACCAGGTACGGTTTTACCTGAACAAATCTCCCTGTATCAGATTGTAGATGATGATATCTGCCTGAAGGTAGTCAGGGATTCGGCCCTTTATCGCGAAGGGTGGGATACCTTATTACAGCCTGTTTTCTGGCGAAGAATGATGAAAATTGGCCCGGATACATCGATCGTCAATATTGCCAAAACACGGGAAATTGTCGGCATGATCCCTACGGCCAATTGGGCTTATAAATCCAAAAAAGCGAAAAAGGCTTATGAAGACAGCGTGAGAAAAACATACGGATTAAAACGAAAAGACGAAATATTTTTCACCTCCGGCAGAAGTCATTTTTATCAGTTCGAAAAAGTGCTCAGAAGTGTAGATAAAGCAATTGAAGTTTTTACAGAAGAACAAACCGATCCCTGGTATGCCCAGGCAATCTTATTGATCGAAAGTCCCGGAAGAATGCAATTTTCTACTGATGGCGCCTACGGGGCTTTTCAACTCATGGAAGGAGTAGCCAAAGAAGTGGGGCTTATCATTAATGATACGATTGATGAGCGGCAGGATTTTGTAAAATCGGCTCAGGGCGCTGCACGGCTGATCAACCGCGTTTGTATTCCTCATACCCGGGCAATTTGTGAAAAGTACAATCTTTCCTATAATGAATCCGACATCTGGTTTCGTCTCCTGGTTATGCACGTGTATCACGCAGGCGCGCGTAATGTGGCAAGAGTCATCCGAAAAATAAACCCCAAAGAAGGAGGAGTGCAATTGATTCAGGAAGTGTGGAAGACAAAATCCCGTCGTTTTGGAAATGCCTCTCAAAACTATTCTCAGATTACGATTGCTTCTTTATTGGAATTTGATGAACTGATTCAGACTCAGGGGATTATTTGTCCGCCGAAGGAGGAATTGATTCCTTAAGAGAAAAATTAGTCAGGCAAAAAATGCACTCTGACTCCCACCAAAATCCCCCAATTAGAACCATTCAGGCGATGCTCTTCCAATCCTTGCGGGGGTAGAGAAGTGGGCTCCAAAGGAAGTTTGTATTCCTCCCCTATTCCATCCAAAATCAAGCTGCCGCTAATTTGCCCATAGAATGAAACCGATGGCAACACATAATAATCTACCCCTGCCCTAAGTTGAAGTCCCGGCTGGATAAATTGCCTTTCCCGGTTCATTGCTTCAAAAAAAACATTTTCAAAACTGGAGGAAAAATTGGGATACATAGAG
>JAGQVA010001648.1 GCA_020438265.1 Bacteroidota bacterium | reverse complement strand
CAATCCCAAAATGGTCCAATTAAGCTCTGCGCGTTCTATTGCTGTCCACGTTGCCGTATTGTTGTTTCAATCCCAAAATGGTCCAATTAAGCTCGACGATCAATGAATGGGCGTATGTAGATGCTTACCTGAGTTTCAATCCCAAAATGGTCCAATTAAGCTAAACCGTAGTGATGACGGTACGGCAAACCCGGCAAAGTTTCAATCCCAAAATGGTCCAATTAAGCTTTTCGATAATTGCTTATTGCCAATAACTCAACACGAGTTTCAATCCCAAAATGGTCCAATTAAGCTGGATCTTTTGCGGCAAATGTTAAGTATGTAAAACTTGTTTCAATCCCAAAATGGTCCAATTAAGCTACAGTTAAGCAACGCCGGGCTCCTTCGGAGAAATAAGTTTCAATCCCAAAATGGTCCAATTAAGCTTTGCCAATCTACCGGGATCTACCACCGCCGCACTGTTGTTTCAATCCCAAAATGGTCCAATTAAGCTTTGCGGTCCGTAAAATGGATTATACATTTCATTCCTGTTTC
>JAGQVA010001647.1 GCA_020438265.1 Bacteroidota bacterium | reverse complement strand
TTTATAGCCCTTGCTTTGCCGGCCGCCGCGAGCTGCATATTCCCACTCCGCTTCCGTGGGCAGGCGGTATACTTTATTGGTTAGCTTATTCAGCTTCTCTATAAATAGCTGGGCATCTTCCCAAGACACGTTTTCTGTTGGGCGTTCATCTCCAGTGAAAAAAGACGGGTTGTTATCCATTACCGCTTTCCATAATGCCTGGGTAACTGGAAACTTTCCGATGTGAAAAGAAGGCAACGCAACTTCATGCACTGGTTTCTCCCTGTCCCAAGCCTCCTCGTCCTCGCTTCCCATCATAAAGGCGCCTCCTTCGACGAAGATCATCTCGAAACTTGGGCCATCGGGCAGGGTTTCGGTAAAGAGGTGAGGTAGTATGTCTTTTTTGCTTTCCACTTCGGTATTCAGTTTGTCGCTCAAAAGATAAGGAAAGTTGGCGGGATGAAAAGCTTTTCCTGTTACAACAATGCCAATTTCATCGGCTCTTTCTCGCTCACTAACCCAAGTTCGACTGGTAGACCCCAACTTCGGTTGTTCG
>JAGQVA010001646.1 GCA_020438265.1 Bacteroidota bacterium | reverse complement strand
GTTTCCCTTCCTTATGAAGACCCTAAGAAGGCTGATGGTACACCTCAGGAGGCAGATACCTATCTGGAAAGATGCAGGCAGATTGCGCAGGAAATACTCTTTGTTATGAATTTCGTGAAAGAGCAAAATATGTCGCGATAGAATAAAAGGATTAAGACAAAATAGATAATGAAAGTGATAACACAAATAATCTATAAAAAACTGATAGAGGTAGATATAAATGCTCCTGATTTAATGTATTTTGAAGACCCCTCGCTTTGCTCGGGATGCCCCAAGGGCGAGAACGTTTCCCCCGACTGGGGGCATCCCGAACAGCGTAGCGAAGAGAGGGATCTTCATCACGCATTAAAAATCAGGTCTTTAAATCATTAAGCTGCATTATTACTCATCAAATAAAATGAAAAACAAAAAGCTCAGTTTTCTGGATCAGTATCTTACCCTCTGGATATTTCTGGCGATGGCCATAGGAGTAGGAATCGGATACTTTTTCCCGGGTACTTCGGACTTTATCGACTCGTTCAGTAGCGGATCGACC
>JAGQVA010001645.1 GCA_020438265.1 Bacteroidota bacterium | reverse complement strand
TGCGCGGGAAAAAAATCAGTACGATCAGTGCAATAACAGCGATTGTGTATACCATGCTCGTTTCCTTGTTTTGTTATTTGCTGAATTTGGGTAAAAAGCGGCCTGTGCGTTTCATGTATTCGCGATAGTCATCCCCGAATTTTTCAATGAGGTTGGCTTCCTCTTTGGGCGTGCGGACCGCCATGGCGATAAATGCCAGCGCGGCAAGCAGCATGAAGAACCAGTTATCTGCCATCAAGCCGAAGAAGGCGAAAAGCATCGACCCGATGGTGTAAAGCGGGTGGCGGACCCAACGGTATATTCCATGAGTTACGAGTTGGTGATTTTTGCGGGTGGCGCTGACGGGTGTAATTCCACTGCGGATGCTGTTGAACAGCCAGTAGATCAGACCCAGGTTGATCAATCCCAGTCCAACGCTGAGCCAGCGCGCCCACTCCGGCAAGCCGATCTTGGACCATGCCATCCACTGCGGGTTTATCAAATAGATCAATGGACTGAGCCATAAAAGCAGACCGGCAAAGCGGATGATGAGCATCAT
>JAGQVA010001644.1 GCA_020438265.1 Bacteroidota bacterium | reverse complement strand
GAAAGATTATCAATCAAATGCGAATGCTAAAAAGTATTTACGTCCAGGTTATTATGGTTCAATGTTATCATTTGGAATTAAAGGTGGTTTAGAAGCTGGAAAGAATTTTATAAATAAAGTTAAATTAGCAAGTTTAGTTGCAAATGTGGGAGATGCCAAAACTTTAGTAATTCATCCTGCCTCAACTACCCATCAACAATTGTCTGATGCTGAACAGAAATCATCTGGAGTATTACCAGAAGGGATTAGAGTTTCAGTAGGGATTGAACATATTGATGATATTATAAATGATTTTGAGCAAGCTTTAAATAGGAAATAATGTATATTTCAGAATCTCAAAATAATATTGGAATTACAAATGAAGCTGTATTTTGTGGAGAGGAGATGATTGTAAAAACTAAATTTGAAAAATTGTTTTCGCAATTAAATCCTCTCCTTTTGGAATGTGGAAAGAAATTGGAATCTGTCGATGTTGCATACCAATCTTTTGGTAAGCTAAATGTTGCTAAAGACAATGTGGTATTGGTTAATCACGCGC
>JAGQVA010001643.1 GCA_020438265.1 Bacteroidota bacterium | reverse complement strand
CATAGGTTTCAATATAGGCCAGTTTTTCCTCCACCACACCAGACTCATCGCCCTGATAAGCCAGGCCCTGCTGATTTTCATCGATCGTCCGCTCCAGGGACATGGGGTTGAAAGTCTTTTTCGTAATCTTATCCCGCATACAATTTTTAATTGGCTATGTTAATCACGGCGCAAATATACAAAATATGTTTTAACAAACTGACATTTTGTCAGTTTGTTTTTTAGGGGTAAAAAAGCCGTCTTTAGACCTTCCAGATTTTCGAAAACCTGGAAGGTCTAAGAGGTTTTTGATATGTGTTTGGCATTTTTGGCTTGCTTTTCCCCTTTCGCGCCGCTTTAAAAAACGGCGCAATACAATGCAACCCATTCTATCGCCAATTCGGCTACCAAGAGATCATCCTCAAAGGGATCATCTCCTGGTAGCCCTGTAAGCGTGATGAAATATTTGCATGCCATCAGGTATGCTCCTTCTGCAATCGGACAGTTATTAATTTGGCCATCCCAGGATAATTGACAAAGGATTCTGCCAGGCATGTTGCCAGG
>JAGQVA010001642.1 GCA_020438265.1 Bacteroidota bacterium | reverse complement strand
TCCTGAAAGACCCCAGCCGTAATGCTGCACCGATGCTGCGTACGGAGTTTGCCACTCACAACAAGGCAGTAAAGAAAGCTCGCCTTTACGTAACGGCTCGTGGTATTTACGAAATGTACCTGAACGGTGAGCGGGTAGGCAAGGATTATTTCAACCCCGGCCTGACCCAGTACAACAAGCACCATATGTACCAGACCTATGATGTAACGGACCGTATTACTCCCGGACAGGAACAGGCACTGGGAGCCTGGCTGAGTGAAGGCTGGTGGAGTGGAAATATTACTTATGAGGGAGCTAACTGGAACTATTTCGGAGACCGCCAGTCATTGTTGTGTAAATTGGTGATCACTTACGAGGACGGTAACACCCAGGTGATCACTTCCAACCCGCAGCGCTGGAAATACTTTAACGACGGGCCGATCCGCTACGGTAGCTTCTTTCAGGGAGAGTTTTATGATGCCACAAAAGAACAGGCCATACAGGGATGGAGCCTGGCTACTTATAATGATAAAGGATGGACCGAGGCCGTAGCAGTTCCTCTGGAAGGC
>JAGQVA010001641.1 GCA_020438265.1 Bacteroidota bacterium | reverse complement strand
GGAATATCATGAGGATCGTTACCGCTGTAGTCCTTTGCTCCGGCGAATGGCGAAGAAGGAGATGAATTTTTTTATGAATGAAAGTAATGTCAATTTATAGGAGAGATGAAGAAAGAGCACTCATCTTGTGAATGAATACTGGAAGATCCCTCCCTGTGGTCGGGATGCCCACTGAATGAGGGAAAACCGGTTTTTGCCAATGTGGCAAAAAAATCTTTTCCAACGTGAGTTGGGCATCCCGACCACAGGGAGGGATCTTCATCAAAGTTATAAATCCAAAAGATGAAACTTTCCTCCAATTAGAATAAATGAATATGGCCGAAAAAGAAAACCTGGCAGAAGCCGTTTACCAAAAAATGATGGAAAAGGACTATTGCAGCCAATGGATGCAAATAGAACCCATTCTCCTGGCAGAAGGCCATTGCAAGATAAAAATGACGGTCAGGCGCGAAATGCTCAATGGTTACGGAATCCTCCACGGCGGAATTGCCTTCGCCTTTGCCGATAGTGCTTTTGCATTTGCCTCCAATTCTTATGGCAGAATAGCTG
>JAGQVA010001640.1 GCA_020438265.1 Bacteroidota bacterium | reverse complement strand
ACTGCCTGAACAGGCGTTCCGCTAGGTGCAGCGTAATCAACACCCAGGTGCGGACGACGGTACTTCAACACAGGATGAAGACGACTGTATGAAAATCTGGAACTGATCCTTGTAAAGTTTAAAGGAGCCTTTAAAAAGGTTTTTCTCAAACTATTTCCCTCTTCATCAAAAAATTCAACGCCTTCTCCCTGATCAAAGCTGTAAGCCAGAAATTCTTTGTCCATGTGAGTGAAAGAAGCAGTTATGATATTGCCAAAACCTGCGGGCTGACCATCTACTTCATAAGTGGTATACATCGCTTTGAAGGAATCGCCGCTTTGCAGACCAAAAAAGTCGATCGCCCAGGCGTACACATCTGCCAGTTCACTCACCAGAACCGGAGATTCTTCAACATCCATGATAGCTTGATAAAGAGACGTTTTAATTATTCCCGAGATCTCATTTTTAATAGTATCGACCCGATTTTGCCCCTTTTCTACTTTGAGAGAATCATCAAACCGAAAAACGACATAATCGATGGGATTGGGGTGATAAATGAAGGATTTAGCCG
>JAGQVA010001639.1 GCA_020438265.1 Bacteroidota bacterium | reverse complement strand
TTATCAGTATTGCGTTCTTCTTTATCGATTAGCAGTTTCAATCCCAAAATGGTCCAATTAAGCTAATCGACAGACTTGGAAAACTTCCCGCCGCTGATGAGTTTCAATCCCAAAATGGTCCAATTAAGCTCTACCCACATTTTTAATGGGTGTTGCATTTACCGAAGTTTCAATCCCAAAATGGTCCAATTAAGCTTACCTCATCCTTTGAAATAAACACCCGGCAATCAAAGTTTCAATCCCAAAATGGTCCAATTAAGCTAAACCAGGCTATTGATATGGTGGACGCGGGAAACATGTTTCAATCCCAAAATGGTCCAATTAAGCTGATTATATGGACTCATGGCAATGGCAAATATACCTAGTTTAAATCCCAAAATGGTCCAATTAAGCTAGTCCTATTCTTCCCCTCAAATCATTCTTTGCTTCGTTTCAATCCCAAAATGGTCCAATTAAGCTTGAGTTTTGTCCCTGCTTTGTCTGCTGCTTTTTCAAGTTTCAATCCCAAAATGGTCCAATTAAGCTCTGTTTCCGAATTGTGCGACCCCAAGGCTGAGAT
>JAGQVA010000162.1 GCA_020438265.1 Bacteroidota bacterium | reverse complement strand
ATCAGGATTTGATTAGCCATTTTTTCATTCAGAAGATATGATGCTGTGATTGCCTGGTCATTGAGAAAACAGAACCCCTCTCCCCTGTCCCTGTAAGCGTGATGTGTTCCTCCGGCTATATTGAGGCCAATTCCATGTTGACAGGCATTTAGAGCCGCTTCAAACGTTCCCTGACAACTTCTGCGGGACCGCTCTACAAGCTGTTCTGACTGGGGAAAGCCAATTCTACGAATCTGACGGGGAGTCAGAGACAAGGTTTTCATACTTTCCCAATAGTCCGCATCGTGAATAGCTAAAATATTTTTTTCCTCACAGGGAGTAGATTCTTCCAGATCTCTTTCTTCAACTGTTCCTTCATAAAGCAATTGTTCCCGAATAAGCTGATACTTAATAATGGGAAAACGGTGCCCTTCAGGCAATTGGGGAACAAATCGATCCGAATGAAAAATTTTCAGCATAGATATCTGAAACAAAATTAAACCACTAACTCAACAAAGTATCCCGTAAACTTGCGGAGATTAATCACTCTACCCTCATCAAAAATCAAATACTGCCCTTTAATTCCTTCCAGTTTTCCGCCTACTTCCGGAAGTTTGTCGAAGGAGAGGCTTTTCACTTTGGTGGGAAATTGAAGCGCAGGATATGAAATTTCAACAATCTCATCATTGGAGGAATAATATTGACTTAGCTCATCCGGAATAAAAGCCTGCATTTTTTGCTTTTCCTCTATAATATCCAGATGATCAGCCAATTCATTTTTAAGCATTTTCTGCCAGTGAGTCTTATCTGAAATATGATCCTTCAACGCTACCTCAATCTGCCCCGCCATGAAACGATTAGGAACTTCCGCCAACCGGATGGCCTTCCACGCCCCCTGATCAATCCAACGGGTTGGAACCTGAGTTCCTCTGGTAACACCCACTTTCAAACCACTGGCAATGGCCAGATAAACGACATGAGGTTGAACGTGATTTTCAAGCTCCCATTCAGGATCTCTCCCTTTACCCAGATGGCCTTCACATAACTCCGGGCGGATGATACATTCTGAGTTGGCGGGATGATTGATAAAATGTTCATAACAAAACCCCTCCCCAAAAGTCTTTTTGATTTTCCTCCCGCATATTTTACAGTTGATCACACCATCATATTTGAACAGGATTTCCTTCCCAATCAAATCATTCATGTGAATTTTGTCTTCGCCCAGTTCAAGGGTATACTCAACGGGATTGTTGAGGACCACTTTCATTTTTTTTAAGTTTCCCTGATATGTCATGTTTATTTATTTATGAATCATGGCTGAAATCCCCAAAAGTAAAATTGCCCCCTGCCCGACATCTTCCCCATTGGAAACGGCATTTACCTCAAATCCAAATCCTATGGAAGGAGCCAGGCTCCATTTGTCTGAAAAATTGAAAAGATAACCTGCCTCAGCAGTAGGTTGTACCACGATAATTTCCGTCGTTCCTGTGCTTTCATTTGCTGCGCCCTGATTCATCGTCCAGTTAACTGTATTAAACCAGAGATCATTTCTCGCTCCCAAAAAGAAAGCCTCATAATCTCCAAAATAATGACGGTAGCCCAGGGTTCCTCCGAATCCACCACCCACTTCCCGGTCCTGAACTCCCAGATCTCTATGATTAAAAGCGTTATATCCAAGACGCAGATGCAGACCATCGTGGTTGGATACAGGAAGCTCCAACCTCAGCCCAGGCAAAATGCCTGTGGGATATACCTGGAATTCTACTCCAAATAAGATTGCTGGCCTGTTGGAATCCTGTCCAGACACATTGATTGTAAACAGTATGAAGGCAATTAGCCCTAAAAATGTAATTATATATTTCATTGAATTTGTTGAATGAAATGATTTCCAAACTTACCTCTCATCAAACACCTCTACTCCCGGATGTTTAGATTTATCAAACTGAAAATCTTTATCTCCCAGCCCCTGATCTACCTTTATATTCAACAATTCATAAGTAGTGGTCGTTTTTTTTCGATCGATCAAATCTACTTTTTCCAGCATTTTGCTTGATTTATTAATCCAAACGTAAGCCTGATTATAATCTGCTTCATCATTATTGATATTCAGAAAGATTTTATAACAATTCACACCATGGATGTTTTCTTCTCCTTTTAACTCAGGCTGTGCGCTACCTTCATATATTTTAAAAATGGCTTCTGCATTTTCTCCCAGTTCTGGGTCGTAATGGGTGATCGTAACTTCTCCAAACTCTCCTTCTTCAGGAAGAAAGATCCACTGTGTAGCACCATCGCAATAAATTTCCTGATCGGCAAAAGCAAAAACAAACTGCCCTTTCCCTTTTTTATATCTCATCCAACCCTCTTTGGGTTTGGGCTGTGTGGAAATCCGGGGATTATTAATGGCAAACTTAAAATTGGCAGATATATCTTTTAATGATTCAAACTTCGCTTTTGATGCCTGGATGAGTTGTTCAGCTTTTTCATCTTTGGTGGTAAATCCCATGGTGAAAACGCCAAGAACAAGAATGATTGGGAGGGAGAGTAATAATTTTTTCACAATGCGAGTAATTTAGGTCAAGTACAAATAAAAAAAATGCCCCTACAAAGGTAGGGGCAAAGATATAAATCTTTCAATTATGTTTTTAATTTGTCGTCTCGTCGTAAATTTCTCCTTTAAAACCTTTTTCATTAAAATTAAAGGCAGAATCGCTTACTCCTGTATCGGTTTTTATATTGGAAAACTCATAAATCGTCTGAGTTTGTCTCCGATCAATCAATAATACTTTCTCAAGGATTTTGGTTCTTTTGTTAATCCAGACATAAGCGCGATTATAATCCAGTTCCGGATCTTGCATCACGAGAAAGATTTTTTCGGTTTCTACTCCGTGAACTGTTTCAGAACCTTCATACTGAGATTTTGTGCTGGATTCATAGATATTAAAAATAGACTCCACGTTCATCCCTTCGTCTTCGTCATAATTCATTTTCTGTAATTCTGCATGAACAGGGTTTTCAGCAAGAATATGAATCCACAGAGTAACTTTATTACAATACAGTTCCTGATCCTCCAGCTTAATCACATATTTCCCTTTTTTATACAGAATATTTCCTGATTGGGTAACTGGCTTAAGATTGGGATTTTGAATGGTATATAAGAAGTCAGCGGAAAAATCTTTCAGGTTTCGGAGTTTTGCTTTAGATTCTTCGAGGATATTTTGGGAAGGATCTTTGTCCACGCCAGTGGAGAAGCCTGACATCACCATAAACACTGCAATGGCGACAGGCAGCATAAAAAATTTAATTTTCATTATACAATCTTGTTTTGTTTGTTGGCCTAATTAATAAATAAAAAGGCATCACAGATTACTCAAATACCGTTCCAATTCTCCTTCATCTGTCATCAAAACATCACGAGCTTTGGAACCGGAATGTGGGCCAACAATCCCTGCTTTTTCCAACTGGTCAATGATTCTGCCGGCACGGTTGTAGCCTAGTTTCATTTTCCGTTGAATAAGAGAAGCAGACCCGATTTGATATCTGACAATGAGCCTCGCTGCTTCTTCAAAACGGCTATCCATATCAAATATTTCATCCTCATCGTCATCATCATCCCCATTTTCATTGGGAGTCTCAGGAAGAAAATAAGGCTCGGGGAAGCCTCTTTGCTGGGAGATATGATCAACAATTTTTTCAATCTCGGGCGTATCAATAAAAGCATTCTGAATACGAATCAGTTCGCTTCCTGTAGAGAGAAGCAGGTCTCCCCGCCCTACCAGCTGGTCTGCGCCATTGGCATCCAGAATCGTTCTGGAATCGACTTTTGAGATAACGCGGTAAGACATCCGCGCCGGGAAATTCGCTTTGATAATACCGGTAATCACGTTCACAGAAGGCCTCTGTGTCGCTACTACCAAGTGAATCCCCACCGCACGGGCCAGCTGTGCCAACCTTGCAATAGGCATCTCTACTTCCTTCCCTGCAACCATCATCATATCGGCCAATTCATCCACAACCAGGATGATATAAGGCATAAAACGGTGCCCTTTCCGGGGATTGAGCCTTCGGTTGGTAAATTTCTTATTGTATTCTTTCAGGTTTCTGACCCGGGCTTTTTTAAGCAGATCATACCGGTCATCCATCTCAATACAAAGGCTCTTCAACACGTTTACCGCATGTCTGACATCGGTGATAATGGGATCATCTCCCTGCTCCGGCAGCTGGGCGAGGAAGTGATTCTTGAGTGCCTGATAAAGGCTCATTTCGACCTTTTTAGGGTCGATCAAAACAAATTTTATCTCAGCCGGATGTTTTTTATACAGCAGGGATGCAATGATGGTATTTAGCCCAACTGATTTACCCTGACCAGTAGCACCCGCCACCAGCAAGTGAGGCATTTTATTCAGATCGGAGACAAAAACCTCATTGGAGATATTTCGGCCAATGGCAATGGGAAGTTCCGCCTTGGAATTCATAAACTTTTGCGTTGTCAAAACACCTCTGAGCGAGACAACTTCAGGTTTGGAATTAGGTACTTCAATCCCAATCGTTCCTTTTCCTGGCATAGGCGCAATAATCCGTATTCCCAACGCCGCAAGGCTAAGGGCGATATCGTCTTCCAGATTTCGGATCTTGGAAATCCTGACTCCCGGTGCTGGAACAATTTCATAAAGGGTAACCGTAGGGCCAATGGTCGCTTTTATATTTTCGATTTTAATCCCGTAATCACCCAGGGTTTTAACAATTTTGTTCTTGTTATTTTCAAGCTCTTCGCGATTCACCTCCCGGCCAGCACCAGTACCGTGGTCTTCAAGCAGCTCAAAAGGAGGACGCTGATAATCAGACAATTCCAGTGTTGGATCGTAAAACTCATCTTCCAGAATCTCGTCTGCGTTTTTCACTTCCAGGTCTTCTTCAGGGACAATTTTTTCTACTTTATCCTCTTCACCCACTACGATTCCTATATTATCCTCCCCGATCTGTTCCAGTTGTTTATTATCCTCAAAAGTAACGACAGGTTCATCCTTGGTCTCAACAATGGTCAACTCCAAAGAATCAGGGCTTTTATCAGATTTTTGAGTAGTAGATTTTTCTTCTTTAGGAAGGCTTATCTCAAACTTGACTTCATCTCCAGGAGTAATGTTTTTTTCCGGTTCGGGTTGGGGTTTCACAGAATCGTTTTCTGAAGTAGTTTCTTTTTTCCCTCTATTATTTTTTCGGCTATTACTCTCCGTATTCTCATTGTTTGAATGGCTCCGGGTAGGCAAAGAAATCTTGATATTTGACTGGGCGATGGTGTTTTTCAAAGATTCAACCAATTGGGAAGTTCTCAATTCAGCATTAAAATTCACCACTGAAAATATCACCAAAGCAAAAAATACGAGGAAACCTACCCCTACTTTACCCACATATTTAAACAACCAGGTATTTACGGCATAACCAAATCCGCCACCAAGATCGAAAGAAGTTGAATCGCTGAGAATCTCAATATAGGAAAAGAAAACAGAGCCAAAAATAACTCCGAACACAATGTATTTGCGGACCGCACGAATATATTCGTAGAAATCATCCTCCAGTAATACCAGCGAATACACAAACCCATAAATCAGAATCAAAAAACTGAAAAGTCCGAAACCTCTTCGAATGAAAAGTTCAGAAATTTTGGCACCGATATAACCAAATATATTATTGACCTGATTAGCGGCTTCAATTCCAGCCTCTGTGATCGACTGGTCTGCGTTTCCACTAAAATAATAGGAAATACAGGCAATGATGGAGATCAAGCAAAAAAACAACAGGCTCCACGCCAAAATCTTTCGGGTTTGGTCGCGGTTTTCCGGTTTGGGTTTAAATGCTTCAGAAAGAGCCAGAAAAAGAGAAATGGGTCCGTTGGAGGAGTTATTTTTCGTTTTTCTTTTTCTCCGGGAAGATGTTTGCTTCGCCATTAAGGTATTAGTATAAACAGAACCTCAGAAATACCTGATTTTGAATTATTTAATTAAAAAGCCAAATATACCTATTTTTCATCACGAAATCAATGCGAGGCCTTTGATTAAAGCAGAATAGAGTGGCTGTTATTTCCTTTAGCCACTCTATCTGATTGATTATCTTTGCATTCGATGTCTTACTTGCTGATCACTACTTTTTCTCTGAAACTACCTTCTTCAAATTCGAGGCTCAACAAATAAACACCGGAAGGAATTTGGCTAACTTTTATCACTTTTTGTAAAGAGCCTGAAGCTGGATCAAAAGTTTGAACCAAAACCATTTTCCCAACCATATCATATAATCTGACCGCTACCTTTTGAGGTTTCATCAAATCATAAGCAACCGTAAATTGTTCACTGGCCGGATTTGGATAAACCTTTATATCTGAAACTGATCCCGCAAGCTGGTCGAGCGCAGAAAGCAGGGCTTTGATTAATTCTGAAGGAGCAGACTGACAGCCACTGGCCGTATCAGTAGCCACCGCATAATAACTTCCAGAGCCTGAAGGCATCCAGCTGGTTCCACTTCCGACGAGATTATCATCATTATCATACCATTGATAAGTGTACTGGGCGTTTGGCATAAGGATCGAAAGGGTGTGATCTCCATCAAAATTTACATCCGGAACGGATACGGAAACCTGTTGAACCACAAAATCAGCAGAAATATTGCTACAGAAACTATTCGGATTAATGACTTCTACCGAATACATCCCCGCTCCATTCACATATAAAACAGGATTATTGGCACCGGAAATCGCCACTCCGTCCAGATACCACTGAATCGAATCATTGGAAACCACAGATAATGCAATGCTATCGCCTTCGCAAACGATATTGGATTCGGAAACAATCGAAGGCACAGGAGGTGTAGGCTCAATCGTAATCGTATCGGTACAATTCACTACACTGACTGGATTATCAAAAAGGAAGGTTACCGTCAGGCCAAATTGAGTAATCGATACAAAACCGGTGTTACTTGTGGGAACAGAGAAAAATAAAGAAGCACCACTTCCAATAGCATTATTGGTACAACCTCCATCCGGAATCAAATTATCAGAATCCCAGACCTGGAATTCATACATTCCTGTATCCAGTTTGATATTGGAGATACCTGTATTTACCGGTAGATTATTGCCACTATTACTCAGAGGATTAGCTGAAGTATTGACAATTTCAGTTCCTGAAGGATCAATCAGAATCCAGTACAAATCTGCCGGATCCAGGATATCGGTACAAGCTACAGAGTCAATGACCACACTATTGAGGAAAAATCCAGCGGTATCAATTGTTGCCTGATAATCAATGACATAATCTCCTCCTTCAGGAAATACCTGAGAAAAAGGCGTTTCATCTGTAGTCGAATAAGAAAATCCGGATGGTCCTGTGATATCCCATTGATAACTAAATCCGGGATGTCCGTTGCTCGGAATATTATTGGTAAAGTCTATTGCCACCGGATTACAAAAACCGCTTTGATTAATAGTATAACAAGCTCCAATAAAAGGACAGGGGCCTACGGTCAGCGAACTGGTAAAGGTTGCTGCCTGATTTTGAGGGCTCCCCAAAACAATTACATTAGCAGTTAAATGGACCGTGATGGGATAATAACCAGGCGTCAAAGGCGTTCCACTGATTTTTATACAACCAAAAGTATCAATCATTGCACTGTCTTCATGTACAATATATTTGCAGTCAGGAGCAAGGTTACATTCCCAGGTTAGTCCCAAAGGTAACCCTACAACACTGTCTATCTGGAAGTAGATAAAAGGAATATTGAGCGTATTTCCAAATACATTAACCGTAGTATCCTGAGGCAGGAGGAAGGTAATGTCTGTTTCATAATACTCACAACCATTGGCATCAGGAGGAATGGGCGGATAGATCCCTGGCATATTAGGGACACCTGAATCAATGACACATTGCGCCGAAAGATTGGGCAGAGAAGCCAGAAAGATGAAAAAAAAGATAAAAATGGAGGAGAGGGTTTTGATACGTTTTTTCATAAATTGACCTAATGGGTTAATGGGAGAATTTGTAAAGAGCATAAGAGATGTTATAACAGGTTTCCATGAAAAAATATTGTGAAAAGGAAATTACCGATTATCGGTCAAAAACCGGAGTATTTTTTTTACAAAACCGGGACCATTATACACAAAGCCGGTATAAACCTGCACCAGGCTGGCTCCCGATTCCAGGCGTTGGGCAGCATCTTCGGGACGCATAATTCCTCCCACACCAATGAGCGGAATTTTCCCATCCGTTTTTTGGTGAATATAACGAATCACTTCATTGGACCTTTGAGTCAGGGGTTTTCCGCTGAGTCCCCCATTTCCTATTTTTTCGACTTCGGCATCCGGAGTTGTTAATCCTTCTCGGCTAATGGTTGTATTTGTGGCAATCAGACCCGCAAGATTCGTCGTTTGAGCAACTTCGATAATATCATCCAATTCCGCTTCATTCAAATCCGGCGCAATTTTGAGCAAAAGGGGCTTAGGGGCAGGCTGCGCCTGATTTTTATCCTGTAAGGTCTGCAATAGATGTGTCAGAGGTTCTTTCTCCTGCAAACTCCTTAATCCGGGTGTATTGGGAGAACTCACATTCACCACAAAATAATCGACATAAGGAAAGAGTTTTTCAAAACAAATCAGGTAGTCATCTACCGCATTTTCATTGGGTGTATCCTTGTTTTTACCAATGTTTGCTCCCACAATCAGGTCTCCTCTTTTAATTTTTTTGAGCCTTTCCACCATCACATCTACCCCCTGGTTATTAAAACCCATCCGATTGATAATAGCCTGATCCTGAGGAAGGCGAAACAAACGCTTTTTAGGATTTCCTTCCTGAGGACGTGGAGTAACCGTTCCTAATTCAACAAAACCAAAACCCAGATTCTGCCATTTTTCCGCAATGAGAGCATCTTTATCAAAACCTGCAGCCAGTCCAACAGGATTTTTAAAAGTGAGTCCAAAACACTGGGTTTCAAGAGAAGAATCATGATGAGAATACAAGCCGCGCATAATTCCCCCTAAAGGAGCTGCGGTTTTCAGAAAGCGGAAAGAAAAGTGATGAATCTTTTCCGGGTCAAATAAAAAAAGGAAAGGGCGAACAAGTAATTTATACATAGAATGGGGTGTTGTGGGATGTGAAAAAACCGGATGATTCAGAGGCCATCCGGTTTTTTATATATTATCTATAAAA
>JAGQVA010001638.1 GCA_020438265.1 Bacteroidota bacterium | reverse complement strand
TTTTCGCCGAATCGCAAGAAAAAAATACAAGCAGAAAAACGAGTAGAATATATATACAAGAATTTTTTGTCAATTCATTAATCATTGGTTGTTTTTCTTACCTCCCTTTTTGGGGTATTTACAGAAAATTGAAATTTATTGTTGTAAAGAAATTTGATCTTTCCAGATGTTTTGTATGAGTTGACATTAGTTGCTTATCGATATAAGTAGAAAAGATATTTACTTAGGAAGTTGCGGTTTGAGGTTTTGGGAGGAAGTTCAGATTTTTTTATTCATAACCGTAACTTTCTGCGCAAATGCCCCCACTGCGCCAAAGGTTGCTCTTGACTTAATTATTACGTATTTGAATTGATGAGATTGGGTTCACTTTAGCCGAGTCATCAATATGGAACATAAAAACATAACTAATACCTTGATGATGAGGTTTAACCTTTTTTCCCTGTTTTTTCCCAAAATGAGTGATTTCTACAAAGAAAATACCTTTTCTTACTCTTGAAAAAAATAAAACATTTTTAGATTTCCTTTTTTTACTTAGCTTCCTTAAATCTTCATTATAAGA
>JAGQVA010001637.1 GCA_020438265.1 Bacteroidota bacterium | reverse complement strand
GGATGGCGGTGAAAATGAGTAGGATAGTTATTAGTTTATTCATATTTATAAAGCATAAGATTTAAAAACTTGTTAATAATGAAATAGTGTGCAAAAAGTTTACATGTTTACAATCGTTAGATTGTCATTCTGAACGTAGTGAAGAATCTCAGCATCACGAGCGAAGCGAGTGAGCTTTTTTACGTAATTCCTATCTAGCCCCATCGCTATGCTCAGGGTGCCTAGATCCTTCGCGTAGCTCAGGATGACACCTACAGGTGTAAATCTCCCATCACGACAATCGCCCAATTTCCCTCCACATTTCCAATTCCTCCCTAAAGCGATCATAAATGACCTCGCATTCTGTATCTATGCGCATTATTGCTTTGTTCTTCAGATTATAAGCCGGCCATTCGGGGACATCTTTAGCAGCAGGTTTGCCGGTACGAGCGAAAGTCGTCCACAATTCCGCCATCTTGTGTGAAGCAATGTAGCGGTTGGGGCTACTGCCACCAAACGCGGAACTCTCCTGTCCTCCTTTCTCTGGTGGTACTTCATTATTAAATTTGAAGGTAATATCCA
>JAGQVA010001636.1 GCA_020438265.1 Bacteroidota bacterium | reverse complement strand
CTTCTCTGCTTGCCAATTTTTAGGGGCAAAAATTGCTATAATTTGCAAAAAAATAGGACCGAAAAAGTATGTATTTGTAAAAAAGAAGGACCAGAAATACTATAAAATTGCAGAGAAATGGGATCAAAGAATGTAATCTCGCCTGAAAACGGCGATTCTACGCAAATAATCATGGGGGACATAGGCCCAATCTTTACTTATGCCAAAGGCATCATAAGGTTACTACCATTGAACCGCCATTTTAATGCGGTTCAATAGATTCAAAAGCCCCCCAAAGCACCTCCACCGGATGCAAAGCCTCCCGCTCCGTCCCATCCTTAATCTGATGCCGACAACTCGTCCCGGGAGCAGCAATCAGCGTATTTGCTTGCGCAGCCCTCACTGCTGGAAAAAGCACCAACTCCCCTATTTTCATCGAAATCTCATAATGCTCTTTCTCATACCCAAACGAGCCGGCCATTCCGCAACAGCCTGAAGGAATGATTTCCACTTCGTAATTTGAAGGGAGAGAAAGAAGTGTCTTTGAATCCTCAACTGAAGCCAAAGCCTTTTGGTGGCAAT
>JAGQVA010001635.1 GCA_020438265.1 Bacteroidota bacterium | reverse complement strand
AAATGGAGTGAAGCCGTTTGTCAGCGGCGGGCACTGCCTTTGTTTGCATTTATTTTACATGCGAATACGAAAAAACTGAGAGAAAATGTATTTTTAAAGCGCAAAGGTCAATCATCATAGGGCGTTGACCGCGTGTACCGCGGCGGTCCCGCCCATTTTGGGCGGGAGAACAACAACGCCAGGAACTGCCGCGTCTCCAACCGCAACAACAACATCCCGACGAATCGCAACAACAACGTCGGGTTTCGGTTGGGTTTGTCCCTCCAGCTCACGGGAAGGCCGGATGGCTTCCACTGAACAGATGATTGACCCGTCCCCGTTACGGGGGCAAAAAGGGGCTTAGCCCTCGAAGCAGCAGTGCTGGTAGTGGTAAGACGAAGGCTCTGCTGCTCTTCTTTGGGATCAATCATCTTATGTATGCTACCTCAAGAAATTAAGGAGCGGCTGGGCCTGAAAGCGTTCAGGGAACAGCCGGGCCTGGAAGAATTAATGAAATCCGATAACCCCAACGCTTACTACGCCTGTGACGCAGCGGGACAAGTCATCGGCCTCAACCTGTGCG
>JAGQVA010001634.1 GCA_020438265.1 Bacteroidota bacterium | reverse complement strand
TGCTGCAATTGTTAAAATAGCAGATGTTCTATTAACTGGGTTTAGTACTTCAGGTGCATTAGATGGTTGGTTAGCAGCCTTAGTTTTTGGGTTGTCTTTTTCTTTTATCAGTTCAATCGTAGAAAGTATTATCATAGATAAAGATTAATAATTACTTTTGTAGCTTGAATTTTGAATCAAGTACGATGTTGTTGGATTTTGATATAACACAAGAAATTCCTGTGATGGAGCATTTTTATACCATTCAGGGAGAAGGTTTTTATGCTGGTACGCCTGCTTATTTCATTCGACTAGCTGGTTGTGATGTTGGTTGTCATTGGTGTGATGTGAAAGAATCTTGGACAGCTAACAAAAAGCAATTAATAAGTTATAAAGCATTAATTAATACAATAAAAAAGACTACAACTGAAATTATTGTAATCACTGGAGGTGAACCCTTGATGTATGATTTAAGTACTTTAACTTCATTGTTAAAATTAAATGATTATCAAGTAAATATAGAAACATCTGGAAGTTATCTTTTAAGCGGAAATATAGACTGGATTTGTGTTTCTCCTAAAAAA
>JAGQVA010001633.1 GCA_020438265.1 Bacteroidota bacterium | reverse complement strand
ATTGGTGCACACGAATCCGGAAAAATTGGAGAACTCCCCAGCGGTATTCCCAATAACCTGATGCCTTTTATTACACAAACAGCCATCGGGTTGAGAAAAGAACTCCTCATTTTTGGGGATGATTATGATACTCCTGACGGAACAGCAGTCAGAGATTATATTCACGTAGTGGACCTTGCCAAAGCCCATGTAAAAACCGTGCAGCGAATGATCCATCAACAACAAAAAGCTGATTATGAAATTTTCAATCTGGGCACGGGAAAAGGCAGTACCGTATTGGAAGTGATTCATTCATTTGAGAAAACCAGCGGGAAAAAGCTGAATTACAGGATTGTAGGTCGTAGAGATGGAGATGTGGAGCAGATGTACGCTGCTACGGATCTTGCCAATCAGGAATTGAAATGGGAAGCCAAATACAACCTGGATGACATGACGGCTTCTTCGTGGAATTGGGAGAAAAATGTGCGGGGCCTGTAGGAACAGGATTCTTTCAATTAATTGGAAAGAATCCTATCTTTTGAGCGATTTTTTATTAACGAGTTACAATTATTATGCGCACTACAAC
>JAGQVA010001632.1 GCA_020438265.1 Bacteroidota bacterium | reverse complement strand
GCAGGTAATCGTGGTTTTCACGCAGATATCTTCGGGATTCCAGAACCGTTTTTCCTGAAAGATCCGGTACTCCGTCTAAAAATACACGAAGAGGTTCTCCTTCGGTGTGCATATCGAGGGTTGTTACTTTTTTCCAGTTTTGGGGAGGGTTCCAATTGATGGAGTGTTTTACGAAGGGGAGGGGGTTATTGGGCATTGTACTACTTTTCACTTAAGAGGGACAAATTTAGGGATAATAAACGAGTGAATGCAAAGGATTGAGTAGCCATATATGAAGAAGATCCCTCTCTTCGCTTCGCTGTTCGGGATGCCCAACTTTGTTGGGAATTGCTATTTGCCAGGCAGGCCAATTTGTAAGTCCAGCGTTTGCTGGGCATCCCGAATCCCTTTAGGGTGAGGGATCTTCATTCATAGTCTTCAATCGTATATCGAATAGAAAAAACAAGCCCTCCCAAAACCTGAGAGGGCGTAATCAATTAACATTTCAAACTTCAAAAATAACCAGTAACCTTAGTCCATTAATGTATATTCAAAGAGTTTGAGGTAGTATTCATAACATTCATCCA
>JAGQVA010001631.1 GCA_020438265.1 Bacteroidota bacterium | reverse complement strand
TCCAATTAAGCTTATTTTTTCATGACTCTATCCTCCGGGGGCGTATTCTGTTTCAATCCCAAAATGGTCCAATTAAGCTCAATGAAATGCTTTTGGCCCTCACGGATATGACCGCGGTTTCAATCCCAAAATGGTCCAATTAAGCTCTGCAACGCTTGCAACCGGGTTGGTTGATGACGCAGTTTCAATCCCAAAATGGTCCAATTAAGCTCTATACAGTTAAGGAATACGCCTTTAATCTACCTATGTTTCAATCCCAAAATGGTCCAATTAAGCTGCAAATTGGGTACCCCCAATCATGACCTGATTTACCGTTTCAATCCCAAAATGGTCCAATTAAGCTTGGTTCAGAGATTTTTTGTAATAATGTGTATAGATGTTTCAATCCCAAAATGGTCCAATTAAGCTCTGGATCTCTGAGTGTTGAGATCATTCTGTTCTTCCGTTTCAATCCCAAAATGGTCCAATTAAGCTAAAAAGCCTTCCCATGTCTACATTGTCGCAATAATGTTTCAATCCCAAAATGGTCCAATTAAGCTGTTGTCTACATGAGTCTGAGAACAATACA
>JAGQVA010001630.1 GCA_020438265.1 Bacteroidota bacterium | reverse complement strand
AGACGGCGTGCTGGATTTCCCGGAGGGGACCGTGCTGATCAAGAATTTCTATTACGAAAAAGATGAAACTGTTCCGGAAACGGACCGACGCATTGTGGAAACCCGGCTGCTGATCAATCGCGGCAATGCTTGGGAAGCCATCGGTTACGTTTGGAATGATGAACAGACCGAAGCCTTACTGGAAGTGGCCGGAGCTATTAAAGCAGTGGAGTGGACGGACAAGAGTGGTCAACTCCAGCAACTGGATTACATTATTCCCAATAAAAACCAGTGTAAGAACTGTCATGCGGTTGATGAGCTGCAGGTGCCGATCGGACCTAAAGCGGCCAATCTCAATAAGTCCTTTGTCTACGCTGATGGGGAGATGAACCAGTTGGAGAAATGGTCCGCTGTCGGTTATCTGAGCGGTTATATTGCAGAAGAAGAACATCCGCAGTTGGCGGTCTGGAACGATGCGCAAAGCGGTAGCATACACGAACGGGCTTTGGCATATCTGGATGTCAACTGTGGCCATTGCCACAATCCTCACGGTGCTGCCAATACATCCGGGCTTACGCTTACCGCCGGTG
>JAGQVA010001629.1 GCA_020438265.1 Bacteroidota bacterium | reverse complement strand
ATGAGCGAAGACAACAATTATTATCTAGCAAACCCAATATTGCACATGAACTTTTGGCTAAATTAGAAACTAAATATGATGTAGAAATTATTACCCAGAATGTTGATGATTTACACGAGCGTGCTGGTTCATCAAAAGTAATACATTTACATGGCGAACTATTAAAAGTAAGAAGTACCAAAGATGAAAAACTAGTTTATTCTTGGAAAAAAGATTTAAAGATTGGAGATACTTGTGAAAAATCTTCACAATTAAGACCTCATATTGTATGGTTTGGAGAACAAGTACCAATGATAGAAACTGCGGTAGAAATATGTAAGCGTGCCGATATATTTATTGTAATTGGAACTTCATTGGTCGTTTATCCAGCAGCTGGCTTGATACACTATAGTGATTTTACTGTTCCAAAATATGTAATAGACCCAAACAGACCTAATGTTAGCCACACTCAAAATATTAACTTCATTACTGAAAAAGCGAGTGTTGGAATGAAACAACTGTTTGATGAGCTAATGTAAAACGAATATTAATTAAAAATTTCTTTAAAAAAATAAAAATGATTGACGAGA
>JAGQVA010000161.1 GCA_020438265.1 Bacteroidota bacterium | reverse complement strand
GCCAACGTGGAGGCAGCATTTAAAGCCCGGCAGACACCAATATTATCCTGACTATGGGTATGATCAATTTGGTTTTCCCTTGCCCATTCCAGCGAACCATCTTTTCCATCATTTATGTGGATAATAATCTGGGATGGTATCTGCGAATGTTTTTGAATGCTTTTAATACATAATTTCAGATAGGGAAGATTATTCCAGCTGGGAATCAAAATACTTAATACCGGTTGATCTTTTTGGAGATATGATTGAGAGTGAAAATTCATGCTTGCGCAATATAAAAAAAAGCGCGGAGCAATAACCCCGCGCCATATTTTCTTTTTTGACTGAATTTGAATCTATTTCATGTCATTCATAATATTCATAACCTCATAGAGGTAAGGATCTTTATTGAGTGATTTGTGCCAGTTGTCAGCTCTTTTTTGACGGACGCTATCTTGCTGAATATAAGAGAGATCCTGAGGCAAAGAAGATATTCTTAAATCTTCAATGGTCTTTTCAATTTCTTTGTATTTATCAGCTTCTTCCTCAATTCTTTTTCTTTCAGCTTTAAATTCATCAATGTTAAGAGCAAAAGAATTTTTATCCCTGGATCTTTTAAATCTTTCTCCATTTTCCTGGATCAACTTGAACGTTTCGTTTTCAGTAACCCGTTTTTCGCTATCTGCTCTGAGTTTGGAAATTTTTCCACTTACAGGAGCTTCCCAGGTGGAATACGTTACAGGGGAAATTTCATCCCATTTCATGGAGTGTTCTTCCTCTTTTTCGCCTAAATCAAGGAGGCTGTATTCGTCAGGCAGGATAATATCCGGAACTACCCCTTTTAATTGAGTTGCACCGCCATTAATGCGATAGAATTTTTGGGTGGTAAGTTTCATCTCACCTAATGGTTTGATATTGCTTCCTCCGGTAATAAATTGATCCAGATCGACAAATCTTTGGACGGTTCCTTTTCCAAAAGTGGACGTTCCAACAATAATTCCGCGATCATAATCCTGAATGGCAGCTGCCATAATCTCAGAAGCAGAAGCACTGAAAGAGTTGACCATAATCACCAGTGGTCCATCATACTGGATGGTAGGGTCAAAATCGGAAAGAACTCGGGGTTTGGCTCCTCTTGATTTTACCTGTACAATTGGACCCTGCTCAATAAATAATCCGGCCATATCAACAACGTCCTGAAGGGAGCCTCCTCCATTATCTCTCAGGTCTAAAATGATTCCGGAAACATTATTTTTAGTGAGTTTTTCGATTTCCTTGGCCACATCGTCAGCACACCTTCTCCCGCCAGTTCCCTGGAAATCAGCATAAAATTTTGGCAGATCGATATACCCAATAGGTTTTTTTGTATTCCCAGTTTCAATTAAGGCAGATTTTGCATAAACTTCTTCCAGTTCTACAATATCGCGAGTAATGGGAATGATGATTTCCGAACCATCAATTTTTTTAACGGTTAATCTGACTTCTGTTCCTTTTTTTCCACGGATCAGTTTTACAGCTTCATCCAGAGCCATATCAGATACATCTACTGGCTCAGCATCAGCCTGAGCGACTTTCAGGATAACATCATTTACTTTTAGTTGACCCTGACGATAAGAAGCACTTCCGGGAACAACTCGAACTACCTTGATATTACCGTCGGCTTCAGAAAGCTGAGCGCCGATACCTTCCAGTCTACCTGACATGGAGATATCAAAGTTTTCTTTGTCTTTAGGAGGAAAATAACCCGTATGCGGGTCATAGACATTGGCAATCGCATTGATATACTCAGCCCTTCGGTCAGTTTTGGATATTTTTTCTATCCTTTTGAATAGATTTTCCTGACTCTTCAATACTTTTGCTCTGGCCTCTTCTTCGAGGACTGCGAAAGATTTTACTTCCATATTTTCATCCCCGCCTTCCTGCATGGCCTTGTCCTGCTTCTCAATCATATTAACCAGACGGGAGAGGGTCTGATATTTAAGGGCTTTTCTCCACCTTTCTTTAATTTCAGCTTCATCCCTGGGATAATCCATTTTCTCAAAATCTGTTTCCAGGTATTCCTTTTCACTAAAATCAAAAGGTCTGTTAAGAATTTCCCGGTAATATGACTCCGCTTCTTTAATCCGGGAATTGTAAATATTAAAAGCCAGGTCAAAAAACTCAAATGAGCCCACTTTTAATTCATCATCCAGATGATGTCTGGATTTGTATAGGTTGTCAACATCTCTTTTGGTGAGAAATCGCTTGTTATAATCCAGTTTTTTTAGATACAGGTCAAACACTTCTTCCGAAAAACCATCATTGATTGCTGGTGGCTGATAATGATAGTATTCCATTCCTTGCATCATAAGCTTTATTAATACCTCTGATTTGTCTTCATCGTCCGAATAATAGGTATAAGAACTAAAGAGAAACAGAGCCGCTATTATGGAGCCGGAAATCAACAGTTTGTTTTTCATAAACAAATTACTTTCAAGTCAAATGAATATCTAAAATAAAAAGGTGTGTCTGGTTTTCGATCCTGACAATTACAGGTTTGAACGACAAAATACACAATTTGATTCTTTTTTGATAGGAATTTAGCAATAAATATGATGTTAAGATTATATTTAGATAAAAAATCTGTAAGTTCGATTGATTATAAAAAGTATTTCTTCTCTATTATATTACTTGTACAGCCAATCACTATGACTAATATTCTCCTGAAAACTTCCCTATACAAGAACTCCCTGATTTTATTGTATTCAGCTTTATTGATATTTTTACCTGTTTTTGCTTTTTCACAGAGCGGAAAAACTCCTGGAAAAGAGGCGATTGACCAGGTTGAGAAACTAAAAGAAAAGTATCAGGATCAGGATAAAAATATCATTTTGACCGAAGGACTGAGTGAATTCCGCTTTGACATCAGTAAAGAGGGTGATAAAGTCGAGGTTTATGAAAATCAAAAGGAAGAATTAATAGGCATCACCAGCCTTCAGGCGAGAGCATTCAGAGCCCAGTTTTACAATGAACAATCTGCCATCGAAGAGATTACGATCAGGGCTGAATCCGAAAAAGGGAAAAAGATTTTTCCCGACATTGAAGATGAGTATTACCATAGCGATGATATTTTCTACTCGGATGCAAAACTGAAATATTTCACGCTGAACTTTTCTTCTCCCGGCAAGAAGTACTGGATTGAATACCAGAAGAAGTATTTTGACATCAAATATTTTACTTCGATCTATTTTAATGATATTCTCCCTACAGAAAAGAAGACCATTCGGTTTATCGTGCCAAGGTGGCTCAATCTCGAACTGAAGGAAATGAATTTTGAGAATAGCGGGATTGAATCAAAAACAAGTTATGACTCGAAGCTGGATGCAGATATTTTTGAGTACACAGCAAAAAATATCCCCGGAATCTCAACTGAAAACGCTAAACCAGGTAAATCTCATATTTACCCGCATATCCTGATACTGGCAAAATCATTTACTTATAAAGGCAATACGGTCAAACTCTTCGAATCAGTTGGCGATTTATATCATTGGTATCGTGAGCTGGTGGGACTTATGAAAAACGACCGGGAGGTGTTAAAGGAAAAAGTTGAGGAATTAATTGCAGATCAATCGTCTGATCTGGAAAAGATTAAGTCCATCTATTATTGGGTGCAGGATAATATCCGTTATATTGCTTTTGAGGATGGACTGGCCGGGTTTAAACCTGATGAATGCCAGGAAGTGTACAAAAAACGCTATGGAGATTGCAAGGGGATGGCAAACCTTACGAAGGAAATGTTAATCCTCGCAGGTTATGATGCCCGTTTGACCTGGATTGGAACCCGGCATATTGCGTATGATTATTCAACTCCTAATTTAGCGGTTGATAATCACATGATTTGCACGGTTTTATTGGATGGTAAACAGTATTTCCTTGACCCTACTGACAAATATTCCTCATTTGATGATTACGCTGAAAGGCTTCAAAATCGGCAGGTATTAATAGAGGATGGCGATAATTATATTCTGTCGAATGTTCCGGGAAGGGGAGCCGAAGATAATACTCGTCATATTATTAACAAGTTTAAACTGGATGGAGACCTTCTGAAGGGACAGGTGAAAAGAATTTATGAAGGAGAAGGCCGATCATTTCTCTTATATCAAATTAACTACACCGAAACCAGCCAGCTGGAAGAGGCACTTAATGAATTTATTACTCAAGGTGATAAAAATAAAAAAGTCTCGGATTTGCTAACTTCGAACTTTGAGGATCGGGATCAGCTTTTTACCCTGGATTATTCGCTTGAAATTAATAATGCAGTCTCTTCTTTTGAAGATGAGATTTACCTGGAAATCGACTATTCTCAGGAATTGGAAGGATACGAAATGGATGAAAGAGAGACAGATTTTGAATTTCCTTATAAGCTGCATTTACTCATTGATACTGAATTAGAACTTCCTGAAGACTACGAAGTGTTTTTTCTTCCAGAACCTATGAAAGAAACCTTTGAAGGGTTTTCGGCTTCTATTTCCTTTGAGAAAATTGACAATAAGCTCTTTTATCAAAAGGAAATCATCATTGACACCGGAGTGTTAAAAAAAGAGAAATTTGAGGATTGGGACCAATTTATCTCCAAACTCCAGGGTAAATACAAAGAGCAGATTATTCTGACCAAAAAAAGCTAACATATCATTCTTATAAATATATTCTCCCAGAGGGAAATAACAACCATGACATTCATCTAATTATCATGAGAAACATTTCATTTTTTATTCTTTTCCTTGGCTTTTCCATGGCCGGGATTGCCAAAGAGTTAGACCTGCCGACTCTTAAAAAAATTATTTGGGGAAATCAAACTTCTGCTACTCAGATTATGGATATTCCTGAAAAATGGGCCAATGAGTCAGCCGTGATTTTATACAGGGAAATTGATTATTTTTATTTGAATAAGAAGATAAACGTTGATTATCAGCATTCCTTAAGAAAACGAATCAAGTTGCTGGATAAATCTGCTGTAGAGACCTTCTCGGAATTCTCGTTTGCTGAGACCTTCAAAGTTGAGAAAGGTTTTCGTTCCAAAGGAGGAAAAGTAATCGCTGCTTTTAAATTGATTAAACCGGACGGCACAGAGAAAGAAATTGATTTGGATAATGCCATCGAAATTGAAGGGGAAGACGGAGAAAGCCTGAAGAAAGTAGCCATTCCTGACCTGGAACCGGGAGATATTCTGGATTATTTCTACTATGTCTTTGAGCCTTTCAGAACGACTACGGGAGTTCACTATTTTGAACCGGTAAGATCAACGATTCTGGACGATTATCCCATCTTAAAACAAAAAATTTCTTTGCATGTAGATGAGGACTTTATGATTAATTTTAACTCTTATAATGGCGCGCCTGAACTGGAAACGGCCACTCCTTCAGATATTGCTCATAAATCGCTGATTCTCGATGGACATAAAGATGTGATCAGTTATCAAATCGTTGATGAAAACAGAGACAAGATCGAAGAGGTCAGTTGGCTGCATGGGGCAAAAGTATTTCCTATCGTCAAATTCAGCGTTCTTTTTAATCGGATGGGGTATTCCAGTTTGAGAAAAGCGGCTTTTGTAGGAGATGAAGGGGAAGTGAAAAAGAAAGTTTCTCAGGATGAAGTGAAAAGCAGTGTGGAGGATTTTCTTCTTCCTTTTTATAAATTAAAGAAAACAGCTTTAGGAAAACATTTAAAAGAAAAAGGATTATACCTGGTTCCAGGAAAAGAGAAAGAAATGGTCGAAGAGGCTTATTATTTTGAAAGATATCATAATGTAACCTCTACCATAGAAAATGAAAATTATGGAATCGTCCCAACGTCTTTTTTCTCATCTTCTTATAATGAACAGAGTTTTATCAAACGAATGGCAAATTTGCTGGACGAACACAAGATCGATTATGAGGTGCTTGTCATTGTACCAAGAAATCTGGGAGGGCTGGATTACCTGCTTTTTCCGAGTGAAATGACCAGTATGATAAAGATCAACTGGGATGAGCCCTATTACCTGTCTACATTTCACCTGCATTCCGTTCCTGGCTCCTTTTCAGGTGAATTGGAAGGAGGACAGGCTTATGTGTTCAAGGTAAAAGACAGGTCGGTAAATAATAAAGGAACGACAGTATTACCCGTTTCTTCTCATGAAAAAAATCATTCTCATGAGGTAACTCATGTTTCTGTTAATGAAGATATGAATAGGGTATCCATTCAACGAACAGTCAGCCATTCGGGACAAAACAAATCCTATTCACAATACAGATTTATAAAGCCTTATGAATTTGTGAAGGAGGATTTTGATTATTTTGATGATAAAATGGAGACTGATTATGATGACAGAAGGCATACCGATCCTGAATACAAAGAACGAATTGCTGCAACCTTACAAAAGGAAGATGAGACGCAATTGGAAAATTTTAAGGAAACTGCTGAGAGTGAGTTGAAGGTGTCCATTCAAGAGTATAAAAGTGCAAAAATCCTGTCTTATGGGAGAATGTTGGAGAACCCGGATTTTACTTATCAGGAAGAGTTTGAAGTAGAAGATTTGCTCAAAAAGGCCGGGCCTAATTATATTGTAGATCTCCCCAAATTAATTGGTTCGCAGGTAGGTCTGGAAGAAAAGGATATTAACCGGAAATATGATGTCTATTATGATTATCCACGATCTTATTATAATGAAGTGAGCCTTGAAATTCCGGAGGGATATTCGGTTTCAGGACTGGAAAAACTCAATGTCAATATCGATAATGAAATGGGTTATTTTATCAGTTCAGCGGAGGTCGAAGGTTCTACCCTGACTCTGAAAACTCAAAAAGGCTATAAAACCAATTATATTTCAGTGGAAGACTGGCCCAAAGCTGTCAGCTTTTTGGAAGCTGCTTTTCAGTTTACCCAGGAAAGGATTTTATTGAAGAAAGAATAGACAGAAAAATCGGTGTAAAACATCTATATTTGGGGATTGAATTGAACCAACAATCTATCCAAATTGAAATATTTATCATCCATCATTTTTACACTTGGACTGCTTTTTCTGAGTTGTAGTGAAAAGGGAAACGCTCAGAGTCAGGCTGCTTCCAATAGTCAGATCAAAGGCCTGACAGTAGCTTTTTACAACGTCGAAAACCTTTTTGACATTTATGACAACCCCGAAAAAGACGACGAGCAATTTTTGCCTGAGGGGGAATATAAGTGGACTTCTGAGAAATATGTAAAAAAACTGGACAATCTGGCCAGAGTAATCAAAAGCATGGGAAGTAATGGTCCTGATATTCTGGGTATTGCTGAGGTGGAGAATAAACTGGTGCTTGAAGATTTAACCCAGCTCACTGAGTTAAAAGATAGAAAATACGCCATTGTTCACGAAGAATCCATGGACATGCGGGGGATTGATGTGGGGCTGATTTACGATCCCGCTGTTTTTGTTTACACTTCTCACCAGGCCTTTAACGTTGAATTTCCGGAAGAACCCGATTATACTTCCCGTCCGGTATTATTGGTTGAAGGCAAAGTCAATCAGGAAAATCTGTATATCATTGTCAATCACTGGCCTTCGAGAAGAGGTGGTCCGGAAGAGTCTGAGCCGCGAAGGTTGAATGCTGCCAAAAAGGTGAAAGAGGTGATTTCCATAATTCAGAAAAAGGATGATGATCCAAACATTCTGATTATGGGAGATTTTAACGATGATCCATTCAATAAAAGTTTGGTTGAGGTTTTAAACGCAAGTAGCGAGGAAAATGCGAATGCATCCTTTTTTAATCCTATGTTTGCCCTTCACAATCCGGATTCTTCCGGTACTTTAACTTATCGCGGAAAGTGGAACCTTTTCGACCAGATATTAGTTAGCAAAGGGCTGATGGACAAAACCGGTCAGTTGAAATATATTTCTCAATCAGCAGCGATTCATAACCCTGAGTTTATGCAGGTTGGTGGAGATAGTCCGGCAAAGGATATGCCCCGCAGAGCCATTTACAGAGATGAGTTTCAGGAAGATGGTTTTAGCGATCATTTCCCGGTATTGCTCAAATTGTCAGTAAATAAATAAATTTGTTAACGAAAAAAGATAAAAGCGACTATGATTTTTGTGATTTCTCCGGCCAAAAAACTGGACTTTTCAGAAGAAACCCGTTTTACCCAAAATTACTCAATGCCTGCTCACATGGACGATACAGAGCAACTGGTAAAAGTAATGGTGAAGAAAAGTGAGAAAAAGATCGCTGAACTTATGAGTATCAGCCCTCAACTGGCGGCGCTGAACTACGAACGTTATCAGAATTTCACCACCCCATTTACTCCGGAAAACGCCAAACAGGCTCTTCTGGCTTTTAAAGGAGATGTGTATTTGAGTTTTGATCTGGAAAGTTATTCTGAAGGCGAATTTGACTTTGCCCAGAAACATCTCCGGATTTTGTCCGGATTATACGGGTTGCTCAAGCCGCTGGACCTTATTCAGCCGTATCGGCTTGAAATGGGAACAAAACTCAGCAATCGTCGGGGAAAAAATCTTTACGATTTCTGGGGAGATAGAATTACCAAAGCAATCAATCAGCACCTTGAAGAATTAAACTCAGATGTGTTGGTTAATCTGGCTTCAAATGAATACTTCAAATCTGTAAAACCGGCGAAGTTAAACGCCAGAGTGATTACCCCAGGTTTTAAGGACGATCGTAATGGTCAGTTTAAAACTATTTTCCTTTATGCCAAACAAGCCCGGGGAGCAATGGCTGACTTTGCCATTCGTAATAAAATTAATACTCCTGAAGGTTTGAAAACCTTCGATGGAATGGGGTATGTATTTAATGAAAGCCTTTCCAAGGGAGATGACTGGGTTTTTACCCGTTAATTCTTAGTTACCTCAGCTGAATTCTTTCCAGAAAAAATCGTGAACATAATGGGTAATTGTGTTCATGAAAACACTCAATCGCGCACCAGTTTTTTTGCTGCTGGTCTTTTTTATTGCAGGTATTCTTTGGGGAAAATATACCTCGGGCTTGTCAGCTTTCATGGGACTGCCTGCTTTGATGGGTATTATCTGGGTTTCCAAAAAAGAAAAAAAATCCTTCTCTTTTACCCTTGAAAGAATTCGTACATTATTTATCGGTCTGCTTTTTCTGGGTCTGGGTTCTGTTTTGATTAAGGTCAGTGAACACCGAACGGTTTGGAAAAAAAAAAAAAAATCATGATAGGAGCAGTTGCGGCATAACG
>JAGQVA010001628.1 GCA_020438265.1 Bacteroidota bacterium | reverse complement strand
GAACCTGAATATTTTGCCAAGCAACACTGCTATTCAGGATACAAAATTGCTGAAAAAATGGAAGATCTGGAGGTTCGATGAACGTGGATATTCAGGCGCTAAATGATAAGGTAAAAAAAGAAAGCGCGTTTGTACAAAAACTTACAGAAGAAATTAGACATGTAATCGTTGGCCAAAATTATATGGTTGAAAGACTGATTATTGGCCTGCTTGCTAATGGACACGTTTTGCTGGAGGGTGTACCTGGCCTTGCAAAAACCCTTACAGTCAGTACCCTGGCTAAAGCGGTCGCAACCAAATTCCAGCGTATACAATTTACACCGGATTTGCTTCCTGCTGATTTGATCGGGACGCTTATCTACGACCAGCAAAAAAACGATTTTACTACCAAAAAAGGGCCGATTTTTTCAAATCTTGTATTAGCTGATGAGATTAACCGTTCTCCAGCAAAAGTACAATCTGCACTTCTTGAGGCAATGATGGAACGCCAGGTGACCATTGGTGAAAATACATTTAAACTCGATGATCCCTTTTTAGTTTTGGCAACCCAAAATCCTATCGAGCAGGAAGGA
>JAGQVA010001627.1 GCA_020438265.1 Bacteroidota bacterium | reverse complement strand
CTAAATGCACTTCGCAATCGTCTGGGACAGAAAAGCATCATGCACCATGAATTACTCCCCTGGATGGAAGCGTGGTTCGGTGGCATGAGCCGGGCTTTAATCCGTGGTTATTTGTCCCATGAATCTGCTCGTAAGCTATTGCCTGATTCAGAGGAGGATCGCGAGCTTTTGCTGAATGTGTTCATTCTGGAGCGCCATCTTTACGAGCTGAACTATGAGTTGCAGCAGGATCGGGGGATGGAGGAGATTCCTTTGAGGGGGTTGTTGCGGAGGTTGGGGGTGGAGATGGATAAATCTGTAGTTTGATTTTTTATTAGATCTTGAACCGCATTAAAATGGCGGTTCAATAGTGTGAGATTTTTGGTGGATGAATCCACAGGGCATTTTCGTACCAATGGCATAAAATGATTTAATTGAACCGCGGCTTTAGCCTATTAAAATGGCGGTTCAATAATGTGGGATTTTTGGTGGATGAATCCATAGATTGCTCCTTCATCTCATAATGAGTATCTTCAATATGCCATTGGCATCAGAAGGTTTCCCTTTCTTGAACCGCCATTTTAATGCGGTTCAAGAAA
>JAGQVA010001626.1 GCA_020438265.1 Bacteroidota bacterium | reverse complement strand
TAAAGCCGAAGGGGAAAAGCCGTTTGCCTTAACCAATTGATTTTTACAAAAAAATCCCTATTTTTGTACAGCTTGCTTCGTCATTTTACCTCAAAAACCATGAAATCATGAAAATCCTTTCTTTCTTCTCAGCTTCCACCTTGCTTTTATTTCTTTCCTGCAAAGGGGGCAGCCAAAGCGCCCCCGACAGTCATCTGGTCTGCGCAGAATACTGGGCCCAGGTTCCGTTTTCTGATTTTTGCGGACTATCCGCGAGCAATTTCACATTCAATACCATTCCCAATGATATCTGCAATGCAGATCAGAATGATACTTTTCCTTACGATGACCGCATTTCAATCCGGGTCTACAATCATTTCACAAACAACGGCGCCCGGGAAGAATACGATGACGAAGAAGAAAACGCCCGGTCTACAACCGGCTTCACCGTCCTGAACGACCTGGGGGATGATGCCTTTGCCGTGCTCAAATCTCAATTCGGCCAACTTGATTTTGCCAGGGTGCTCGTCATCAAGGAAACCTATACCGTGTATCTTGAGATCAATGGAAATGCCTTCAACGGCGCCAACAATTGTTTT
>JAGQVA010001625.1 GCA_020438265.1 Bacteroidota bacterium | reverse complement strand
ACAGCCGGTGGGCCAAATATGAGTAAAAGATTCATTTTTCTAAAGGTTTATAGTACTGTAAATAAATAGATTGCTGATGAATGGTATCCTTGTAATCATCCCCAAAAAATTGAGCAACAATTTCTATATCGCCGGAAATTTGGTGGTTGAATTCAGCTAGCTCATTAGCAGGAACCCATAATTCATCATGTATACTTCCGCCCACATTCTGGACGGGAAATTTTTGCAAATAAGTTTCTGACAAATAAAAACGTGTAACAAAACCTGCGTATCCAGAAGCATTATCCTGGGTATTCCAATCCCGGGCAATCTGTACAGCATATTCAAAGTTCAAAACCGGATAAAAAATTGGTTGCCACGAAAGTCTTGGAGGAAACTCCTTCGCATTTGAGTCAAGAATTAATGCTAATTCTTTCACTCCTACTGGTCTGAATAAAGGTTTGAACATGTTTTTTGTAATTGAACATAAATATAAAATTTATGCAGAGACGCGAATTGCGTCTCTGCATAATAAAATACAATTACCCCATCAACAGGTAAGGTTTCCAGTCATCATTTACCTGGCCTGCAAACTGGCTC
>JAGQVA010001624.1 GCA_020438265.1 Bacteroidota bacterium | reverse complement strand
ATCTTAAAGCGTAAAATCCACTCCCAAAATCACACTTCTCGAACGGGGATAAGCCCCCCGATCAATCGGCAGCGTCGTAAACGGCAAACTTCCGAATGAAAGCACATCGGGATCATAACCACTATATTTTGTGAATAGCAAAAGATTCTGCCCTTTTACATAAACCTTCACATTCTTAATGGATGTTTTACCCAGATTGACTGACTGGAAGGAATACGTCACAGATGCATCGGCTAATCTCAGATGTGAACCATCCTCGATTAGCCGGTCAGTAATGCGTGTTTCAGGGTTTAGTGTAGGGCGCGGAATATCCGTATGAGGCGTTTCAGGTGTCCATCTTTCCAGCGTTTTTGCGAAAAGGTTATTACTTCCATCAATCGCGTCTCTACCGTATATTAAATTGTAATTCAGAATATCATTTCCATATTTCCCATTGAAATTCAGGCTTGCTGTTAACCGCTTTCTTGAGAAGTTCAGGTTAAAACCATAGAAAAATTTTGAAATCGCATTCCCGATAATGGTTTTGTCTTCTTCATTAATCATCCCGTCCTGATTCAAGTCTACAATGCGGATATCTCCG
>JAGQVA010001623.1 GCA_020438265.1 Bacteroidota bacterium | reverse complement strand
TTCCAGAATAAACCGCAGGATAAACTAAATTTTCTCTACCGATCGGGTGATGATAAAACGGTGGCGGCTGTCTCGTTTTTGCAGGGGGAAAAGGGTTATATTTGGATTTGTGGTTTTTGATTTGCTACCATAAAAAGTCTTGAATCAAAAAACAGAGGCAGAGAAAAGCGTTGGTGATACCAGAAGATCAAACTCTGTCGCTTCCAAGAAAATCATAAATCATATTCAAAAATTAAACGTCAAAAATTATAGATTTAATGGACTTATCCGCCGCCAAATCGGCTCTCAAAAAGTACTTCGGCTATGACACCTTCCGCCCCATGCAGGCGGAGATCATCGAGCGGATATACGAAGGGAAAGACGCCCTGGTATTGATGCCCACCGGCGGAGGAAAATCTATATGCTACCAGATACCGGCCATCACTCTTCCGGGCACTACCGTCGTCGTCTCCCCGCTCATTTCCCTGATGAAGGACCAGGTGGAGGCCCTGCGCGCCACCGGGGCCCGCGCCGCTTTCCTGAACAGCAGCCTAAGTGAGGTGGAACAGCGCCAGGTAGAAGACGACTTTTTCAACGGGGAG
>JAGQVA010001622.1 GCA_020438265.1 Bacteroidota bacterium | reverse complement strand
CAAAAAGGTGGAAGTAGACTTCTCCAGAGGTGGGCATGGTGGTGGGGACGAACGTCTTCACGACAAAATTTTCAAAAATCCTGATGCTCCGGACCCACTGAAACACACAGCCGGAATTCGGGACGGTGCGATGTCTATTCTGATTGGAATCGCCGCCAGAAAAAGCATTGAGTCGGGTGAACCTATCAAAATTGCTTCATTGACAGATCTGGAACCTCGGGCAAAGAGGATTTGATATTTGGATATTATATTGAATTGTAGGGCCAAGGCATGCCTTGGCCCTACAAATAAAAATTATAACAATCCCTCCAGCCAGTTCTGGCAATCATTAGCCCAGCGACTAAAGTCAATTTCATCTCCCTGACACAAAGCGCCTCCATGCCCTCCATTTTCATAAAGATAAAGGGTTGAATTTATCTTTGCCGCCACCAGGGCTTCATTTAATCGGATACTATTTTCAGGAATAACAGCTCCATCATCTTTGGCATGCGCCAGAAAGGTAGGAGGAGTCTTTTCACTCACTCTTTTTTCCAGAGAAAACTCATCAATGAGTTCTTGCGAAGGATTGGGGCCCAAAAGAC
>JAGQVA010001621.1 GCA_020438265.1 Bacteroidota bacterium | reverse complement strand
ATGGATGAAAGAGACTATGGAGTCGGAGCACAAATTCTTCGCGACCTGGGTGTAAGAAAAATGAGGCTTATGACAAATAATCCTACCAAAAGAACAGGTTTGATTGGTTATGGGCTGGAAATTGTTGAAAATATTCCCATTGAAATTGCTCCCAATAAGCATAATGAAAAATACCTTCAGACTAAGAAGTTGAAAATGGGACATTCGATTTTGAATGAAAAATAAGGTTCGTGGATTGGAACAACCTGTAGGGACAAGGCATGCCTTGTCCCTACAGCATGCCTTGTCTCTACAGATTATTCCAAAATGGCCAATCCTCTTATTCCTGATTATTGTCTCAGGAATGTTAGCCATCTCCTGGTCCCATAACGATCATCACCTGATCTATCCCCTTGACGATACCTACATTCATCTGTCTATTGCGAAACAACTCAGCGAAAATGGCAACTGGGGCTTAACTGAAGGGCGATTTGATTTTTCCTCTTCGGGTCCTTTGTTTACTTTGATTGTAGCTGGCTTAATGAAAGTCTTTGGGAATTTTCCGCAAATCCCTTTATTCCTAAACCTTTTATCAGGAATAT
>JAGQVA010001620.1 GCA_020438265.1 Bacteroidota bacterium | reverse complement strand
AACCCACATGCGGCTAATCTCATTCAATGCGCTAAGGGATGAAAGTCCGTCGAGGTCCGTCAGCAAGGGGTTTGAAATAATCAGGAGAGCGAAATTCGCCCCATAAATTGCGGGAAGTTCTGCACCCACTGAAACCAGAGATGAGAGGCCATCAATATTCAATAACGAAGCATTTCCCACAATTTCCAGAGTTTTGCCCACTGAAGTAAGGGCCGAAAGGCCATTGATATTTGTCAGTGATGGATTTTCATAAATAATCAGATCTCCTCCTATCGAAGTCAGGGATGAAAGACCGTCCAAATGATTGATATCAGTCCCGATAATGGCGAGGAATCCCGTAACTTCTGTATAGGAAAATGCATCAACATCTGCCTGGCTGTTAAGGTATATGTTACCAGAATAAACCTGAGCTGATAGTGAAAAGGAGACAGTCAGTAACAGACTCAGAATCAAATATGGAAAGGAAAAGCGAGGTGCAAAGTTAAATGTAATTCGTTTCATAAATATTAAATTTAATGGGTTGATAGTTTTTGTTTAGCTATTGGCTATTAGCCGTTGGCCGTTAGCTGAATTCAATTACA
>JAGQVA010001619.1 GCA_020438265.1 Bacteroidota bacterium | reverse complement strand
ATATCTCCCTTCCGAACCCGGTTGGGGAGAAGAAGATGAATCCAATTGGGGAATTATCAACACGACCATTAGCGGGCTTGATATTCGCGGGAAAGTTCAAACGCTGCCCGGAGATTATATGGCCTATTATCAGAATGTCCATGATGCGATCCGCAAAAAGGAGCCTTTAGCCGTAACGGCAGATCAGGCAAAACGGGTCATTGAGGTAATTGAAGCGGCGTATAAAAGCCACAAAAAAGGGAAAATTATTGAATTGTAGATATTTATTGCCTGTAGAGACAAGGCATGCCTTGTCTCTACAAACATGCCTTGGCCCTACAGGTTAAAAACAGAATGTTTCGCAACGATATTGTAGTCATATTTTCCTGTCTTCTTCTCAGCTATGGATGTAATCAAAATCACCCGGACTGGACTCCGGTAGATTCACCCTTATCAACCCGATGGAGCAAAGATGTCAATCCAGATAATTCCTGGCCGGAATATCCTCGTCCTCAATTTGTTCGCCCCAACTGGCAAAATCTCAATGGCCTTTGGGAATATGCCATTCGCCTGAAAGGAGACGAAATCCCCGATTCTATGGATGGAA
>JAGQVA010000160.1 GCA_020438265.1 Bacteroidota bacterium | reverse complement strand
AGTAAAGCATTTTTCTGGTTTTCATAACTCCCCACTACTACATGATACTTACGTCCATCATTCACCGGGCTGGACAAGTTATCCAAATTTCGAGGTTTAACCACCGGATCAGGCAAATCATCCCATTTCTCATCATCATAAGACCTTGAATCCATGGGATCATTCAAATCCTGAATTTGTGTTTCTTTTAATGGGTCCGTATGTACGGTTTCCGGTTCTTTGTAAATATAAAAATTCCCGTCCCTGGAGCCTGGAGGGGCCAAAAATGGTTGAAGATATGGATCATCACTTTTGTTATTCACAGGAGGCAAAGGACCAGCCACACTGGGATCGATGGGAGGAGACACAGGTGGGCGATAAGCTTCATCTTCAAATACCATGATACTACCTGAATAACAGGCTACCCAAATCGATTTGTTTTCCGGATCAAAGGTGATACCAATCGGTTTTTCATTGGTTTCAGCAGTACTCAATACCTTCATACTTTCCGTATCCAGCTTTGAAACCGTATTATCATCATAATTGACCACGTAAATAAACCGACCTCCCGGTGTAATGACCATACTACGGGCTTCCTTGCCTGTTTCTGTCTTTTCTACAATAACCCCTTTGACCAAATCAATTTTCGCAATCGCTCCTTCCCTACTCAAGCTTACATACAGATAACGACCAGAAGGGCTTATACATAAGTGTCGAGGGGTTTTCCCAACATCTGTGATCCATGAAAGAGAATAATCTGCCAGTTTTATCACTGCAATTTTGTCCGAGCCCATAATGGTCACATAGGCATATCTGGATTTGGAATCGATGACAATTCCCCGAGGATATCTGCCCAAGGGAATCCGATGTGTTTCCGTTTCAGTCTGTGTATCAATAATGCTCAAATCACCACTACACCAGTTACTCACCAAAACCAGTTGGTTATCAGGTGTGGCAGCTACATACTTGGGTACACATCCCACTTCAATGAGTGATTCGATTTCAAGGGTCTGTGTATTAACCTTATAAATAAAGCTCTGATCATAATCAGGACTTATGCGGCAATTATCCTGTCCCGGATTTTTAAACTGTTCTCCATACATTTTATAATTGGAAATCCAGGCGGTTTTAAGATCTGACGAAAAAGCTACCTCAACAGGTGCGCCCTCAGCCAGACCCGAATAACCTGGCAAGTCATAATCTGAAAGATTAACCTTATCGGATATCGTTTTTACCAGATTAAAACTTCTATTATAAACGGTAATGGTATGTTTATACATCATGTTCTGGGCGAAAAACAGTCCAGATCCATTATGTACAATCGATTTGGGGCGAATCCCTCCTTCAATCGTCTTACGCAATTTGAGACTGTTTTTTCTCAGATGGCCTTCAGAAAACAGGTATGAAACAGAGTCTCCATTTGACCAATCAGGTTCAGGAGAATATGGTAAATTACTTGAGAAACCAGTAAGATAAAAAGAAAGAATAGAGAGGAAAACTATAGCATTAGTAAAAAAAGATCTCATTGGGTTGTAGTAATAATTACACAAAGCCTATCTCATTATTACGCATCATTCCGGCAAATATTTTATACTAATAAGTGGTAAAAGCTTTCCGGGTAGATTACATAAAATAATCTACCCGGAAAGTTGAAAAAAAGAATTTATCTGATCAAGTTTTTCAGATCCAAAATAGTATTGTTTACCGCAGTTTTCTCGGAAATAATTTTAGAAAAAATATCCGCTTCGTCTTTGTCGGCGTAAGTCCCCAAAACAAGATGGTAAACCAGATTTCCAGAAATTTCTTCTCCGTAAACCCAGATATCTCCTTGCCAGAAACGCTGAAATTTTTCTACTTCCTGATTAACATCAGCGAATACTGAAGAGCTTTGGACCAGCAGACCTAACGCTGCATCGGGGTTTTGTTTTTTCAGTTTATTCAGACTGAATTCTTCAAAACCTGTAGCAGATAGATAAAATACAGACTTTGCATCTCCTCTGGTAGCAATATTCAGAGAAATTTCCTTGTTCACATTTTCATGAGATTCAAGCTGAAAGGTCTGATAACTTGTCTCTGAATCATCCGGACGAGTGGTTTTTGCCTGGGTTTGGACCGGTTTGAGAGCATCTACTCCTCTCTTTTGCTGTTTTTGAGCCATCATCTGATACTGGGTAGTCGGGTCCAGTTTGTTATCTTCGCCAGACTTAACCACCGTAATCGGATCGGCATCCATAGGGCGCATAACCCCGGACTGAGCCGTAATTGTAGGCCCGAGTTTGGTTTCTGTCGCCGCTCTTTCCATGTTTATGGGTTGGCTCTGTCCTCTTGATGCTACTAAAGTTTGTTGAGGTTGTTTTCCAAGGGCTGAGATATATTTGTTTAGTGCATCTCTCAAGGTTTCCGGAGCCAGATATCCCTGCGTCCTGCCTATAATAGATCCATCGGATTTAAAAAACAGGATCGTTGGGAAATCAAAAACTTTGAACTTCTGAATTAAGCTTATATCAGTCGATAATGCATCAATTCCGAGAGCCAGAAAATTTTCTTCTACTAACCGTATCACTTCCTGGTCAGACCAGGCAAAACGGTTCATTTTTTTACAGGTTCGGGAATCTTTGGCATAGAAATAGACAAGATAAGCTTGGTCGAATTGTAATGCCTGAGACTGTAATTGAGCCAAACTTCCACGGGTAAATGAGCTTGGTAAATTGTCGTCTGCCATCAAAAACTGACAAGCGGCCAATAAGCAAAAAACTGACAACAGGCATTTCCTTAGGATCTTAGTCATAAGGGATTGGTGTTTGTTATTAAAATAAGTTTTTTCAATTGATCGATAAGTCATAGTGGGCGGCTAATACTTATCGGATCCAAACAGGTTAAGGTGTTATTAGAATAAGCTTTTAAAAATTAAGAGTAAATGAACGTAACGTAAAATGATAACACTAAGATAATTTAAGATTTTGAGAAAATGCAAGTTTTCAATCAAATTTCTTTCCACAAATTATTCAAAAGCATAAATTATCTTACATGACTAATAACGGAAAATGGAAGAGTTTATTCAATTTATCCAAAACCATCACTCCCATAATCCTCTCTACGACTCCATCACCCCAAGGTTATTGACTATTAGCGAATTAGCTTATTTCAACAACGAAATCATTCCATAAATATGAATAAAATTGCTGTCGTTTTTTTCCTTCATTTCTAACCTAAGGGCTTAAAATGGCACGTGGTTTTCGTCGTTATTTCCTGATTTTTCCTGATTCATTTTAGAGGGTAAAGTAATTGTATTACCCATGTTTTGCTCCATCGGGTTCATCCCGCCAAAAGCATCAAAACCCGTTGCTCCGGTATTCCAGTCTGTAAATTTACCGTATTTTCCGATGAACTGCATCTTAGCGGATCCAGTAGGACCATTCCTCTGTTTGGCAATGATGAGCTCTGCCATTCCCAGGGTAGAGTTTCCTTCATCATCGGTTTCAAACCCATAATATTCAGGACGATACAAAAACATTACCATATCGGCATCCTGCTCGATAGATCCACTTTCCCGCAAATCACTCAATACCGGACGTTTATCTCCTCCACGACTTTCTACCGCACGACTCAACTGAGCCAGGGCAATCATAACCACATCGAGTTCTTTTGCAATTTCTTTTAATGATCGTGAGATTCCGGCAATTTCCTGTTCGCGGTTTCCATTTTTCCCTGCATTTCCTGTCATTAGCTGCAAATAGTCAATCACAACCATTCCGATTCCTTTTTCCGCCTTTAGACGCCGGCATTTGGCTCTTAGGTCCCAAATAGAAAGGGCTGGAGTATCATCAATAAAAATAGGAGCTTTGCTCAGCGAACCAATCCGGGTAATCAACTGCTTCCATTCATAATCTTCCAACCGGCCAGTTCTCACTTTTTGCGCATCCAGTTCTGCTTCAGAACAAAGCATACGCTGGACCAACTGCACTGCTGCCATCTCCAGAGAGAAAAAAGCCACAGGTTCTCCAAATCTCAGGGCCGCATTCCGCGCCAGTGTAAGCGTGAGTGCTGTTTTTCCCATGGCAGGACGAGCCGCAATAATTACCAGGTCAGTCTTGTGCCAGCCAGCAGTCAACTTATCCACTTCTCCAATTCCTGAAGGAATACCTGTTACACTGGAATCATTTCCTTTCATTTCTTCCAGTTTCTCCAGGGTCTTCATCACCAACTCTGGCATGGCCAGATAATTTCGGCGCAAGTTGGTCTCAGAAATCTCAAACAAACTTTGCTCCGCTTTATCTAAAAGTTCAAAGACATCAGTTGTCTCATCATAAGCATCCTGAATGACTTCATCAGATACTTTAATCAGCTGGCGAAGAATAAATTTTTCCGCAACAATTCTTGCATGGTACTCAATATTGGCTGCTGAAGCTACGCGCGAGGTAAGTTCTGTAAGGTAATAGGCTCCCCCAGCTTTATCCAATTCCCCCTTTTGTTTGAGCACATTTTTTACCGTCAGGATATCAATCGGTTCCGAATTTCCGAAAAGCTCAATAATTGCTTCAAAAATAGATGCGTTTGCATCTTTGTAAAACATGTGGGGTTTGATAATATCGATAATTCTATGCAGCGCATCTTTTTCCAGGAGTAAAGCTCCCAGTACCGCTTCTTCCATATCCAGCGCCTGAGGAGGAAGTTTCCCGCCTTGTAAACCCGCATTAGCAAGGTTTCTGACCCGGCCTTGGGCATTTTCAAGATTATTGAAAGAAGAAGGGGTCCGATGTGTATGCTCAGCCATAGAAGTCTGTGTTTAAAATAAATGTCGGTTACGTAAAATTCTTAGCGATTACCAGGTTTGTTGCAAAGAATAAGGGGGCCAAATATACAAAGAGCGATTGAATAGACAAATCCGACACAGGTTTCAAAATTTATTTCAAATAATTGAAAATCAGCATTTTATGAAACAAGATGTTTTATCCACAATATTTGTGTTTGGCATCCGTCCTATATCATCTCTATTCCGCTCTTCTCTGATAATTATACACATACCTGTGGAGAAATATTGTCTATTTGTGTATAAATTGTGGATAAATATCCCTGCCTTATGCCAGTTCTTTTACAAAATTAATGATAATATTCTTAGATATGCTAATAAAATTTGCATTTTTTAGATACTTAAAAAAGAAGCCTTTTTAATGTATATTTACCGGCCATAAACCAGAAGATTGACAATGCTTAATTTTTTTAAGAAGAAAGAAAACAAAGAAAAACTCAATAAAGGGCTGGAAAAAACAAAAAAAGGTTTTTTCAGCCGGCTCAACCGCGCCATTGTCGGAAAGAGTAAAGTTGATGACGATGTACTCGACGAGTTGGAAGAAGTGCTGATTGCCAGTGATGTAGGAGTAAAAACCATGACCCGCATCATCGACAGAATTCAGCAAAGAGTAGAACGGGATAAATTTACCAGTACTGATGAACTCAATTTTATTCTCAGAAACGAAATCGAAGAGATGATTCTGGAAAGTCATCCTGAATCGCGGAATTATTTTGACATCTCCTCTATTCCCTTAAGCAACGGTAAAATCCCTTATGTAATCATGGTTGTGGGGGTCAATGGTGTGGGTAAAACAACTACTATTGGAAAGCTGGCCTACCAGTTGAAGAATCAGGGTAAAAAAGTGCTTCTGGGTGCCGGGGATACTTTCCGCGCGGCTGCAGTCGATCAGTTAAAACTCTGGGCAGACCGTGTAGGTGTGGACTTCTACTCTAAAGGAATGCATGCAGATCCGGCAGCAGTTGCCTATGAATCCATCAAAGAAGGGATCAGATTGGGGAGTGATGTCGTAATCATCGATACTGCGGGAAGGCTTCACAACAAAAAGCACCTGATGGATGAGCTCTCCAAAATTAAAAGGAGTATGAATAAAGCGGTTGAAGGTGCTCCCAATGATGTTATTCTTGTGCTGGATGCTTCAACCGGACAAAACGCCATTGCACAGGCAGATGCTTTTACAAAAGCTACGGAGGTAAAATCTCTGGCTTTAACCAAACTTGATGGCACGGCCAAAGGAGGCGTGGTTATTGGGATTTCCGACACTTTTGGAATTCCGGTGAAGTTTATCGGAGTGGGTGAAGGAATCGATGATCTGCAAATCTTTGATCCGAAAGAATTCATAGACTCAATGTTTGAGCAGGAATAACGAGAACTTTTGCTTTGGACCATTGAGAAAATAATTAATCCTTACACAAAATCAAATATTTACTTTGATCACAAATATCAATAAACACAAAAGGAGAACCAGGGATAAAATCAATGTAATTACCCTCGGCTGCTCTAAAAACATTGTGGATTCAGAGGTGTTGTTGTCTCAATTGGCCGGAAGCGGAATTGAAGCTACACACGAAGCGGCGGATGATGGTGCCAATATTGTCGTCATTAATACTTGCGGTTTTATTGATAAAGCCAAAGAAGAATCGGTCAATACAATCCTCGATTATGTAGGCCGCAAAGAGGATGGACTGGTGGAAAAAGTCTTTGTTACAGGCTGTCTTTCCCAAAGATATAAAGATGATTTGCAGATAGAAATCCCCGAAGTAGATGGATATTTTGGCACCATGGATATGGATCAGCTGGTAAGAACACTGGGGGGAGATTACAAGCAGGAACTTCTGGGAGAAAGAAAAATCACTACAGACAGCCATTACGCATATTTAAAAATAGCCGAAGGATGTAATCGTCCCTGTAGTTTTTGTGCGATTCCCTTGATGCGGGGAAAACATCGTTCCCGATCCATTGAATTTCTGGTGGATGAGGCAAAATTTCTGGTTAACAAAGGAGTAAAGGAGATTATGCTCATTGCACAGGATCTCACTTATTATGGCATTGACCTTTATGGAAAAAGAAAACTCAACGACCTGCTTAATGCACTGGCCGATATCCAGGGACTGGATTGGATCAGGTTACACTATGCCTATCCTTCGGGATTCCCGGTAGAAATCCTTCCTACCATTCGAGATCGGAGCAATATTTGCAATTATCTGGATATCCCCTTACAGCATGTTTCCGATAATGTTTTACAGGCAATGCGAAGGGGAATTAATAAACAACGGACGGTAGATTTGATCAATAGAATCAGAGATGAAGTACCAGGAATAGCCATACGAACCACCATGCTGGTAGGGCATCCCGGTGAAACCGAAGCGGATCATCAGGAGTTATTACAATTCATTGAAAGTGCGCGTTTTGAGCGATTGGGAGTGTTTACGTATTCACATGAAGAGAATACACATGCTGGGAATGTTTTTCAGGATGATTTGTCTGATGAAGTGAAAGAACGCCGCTTCGATGAAATTATGGAGATTCAGCAGGATATTTCCTTTGAACATAACCGAAAGCTTGTGGGGCAATCGCTGAAAGTTATCGTAGATAAGCAGGAAAATGACTATTTTGTAGGAAGAACCGAATTTGATTCACCAGAAGTAGACAATGAAGTGATTATTTACAGCGATCAGGCTCTCAAAACTGGCGATTTTGTTGAAATAACTATTTCTGATGCAATGGAATACGATCTAATTGGAAAAACCAAAGTGTGATATATGTATCTCAGGCCTTATATTTCTCGATACTATCTCTCCCTTCTTTTATTCTTTTTCATTACCCCTGCCCTCAACGCACAGTGGAAGATCAGTTTGAAAAACAAACTGCATCAGAAATTTAATACCTATCTTTTTCTGGAATATACAGCTTCTTCAGATCGGACGGCACATTTCTTCGTCGATTTGCGCTTCCGGTTTAAAGATTCCCGGAATACTTTCATGAAAAAAGAGTTCAAATTATCTACCAACAAATCGGAAATATTTGTCATCAAACTCAAGTTGCCCAATGGAGATTATGAAGTAGATGGATATATTCAGGATTTAGATATCAATGAATTTGTGCGTGTGATTCCTGATGGTATTTATACAGTCAATAAAAAGAACTCTATCGCAGTATCCGATATCTATCTTAGTTATGAAAACGATGTTGCTCAGGCTTTTTCACAACCCGTGATGGATAAAATTATCCGTCAGGGAGAAGATGTTTTGTATTATTTTATGGAAGTAGAAGCCCCTGGTTACAACACTTTAACTGCACGTGCAGTCTTATTTAAAGAGTACCCGGAAAATAGTACGACACGAACTGAGGCGTATTCTTCACTCAATCAAACCAGCAGAGTGATCCATACTGACAGTAATCGGATTACTATATTTAAGGATACCTTAAAACTTAATAACCTTCAGGAAGGAGAATATTTGCTCGAAGTCAGAATTTTTGATGAAGAACTTGCCCTCAAAACGGAAGAAATAAGATTTGAAATCGGAGGAGGAATTAAAAGCAAGATATTTGGAGACCTGGAAAATGCAATGAGAATGATGGCCTATACCATGCCTGTTGCGATCATTGAAGAAAATCTCTCTTCTTCTGCGGCAGAAGACCCCGACAAAGCTTATGTCAACGAAGTGGTGTTTATTGGTTTATGGAAAAAGCTTTACGGAGAATCCTATGAAGAGGAGATGGAAAAATACTATCAAAGAGTTTTTGATAGCAACCGGAAATTTAACGAAGGAGTTTCCATTGAAGGCTGGCAGACGGATAGGGGACGGATTTTTATTCAATATGGTAAACCGGGAAAGTCATTGACAATGACCCTGGAAGGCAAGGAATATATCAAGTGGATTTACCCTAAATGGTCTCTTGTATTTTTATTTGAGAAACGAAACAAACGATATATACTCGTTGAATAAAAAATAATTTTTAACTGGATAATTTAAGTTACAGGATTGATTGATACAATAAAAACCTTCCTTCAGAAACATTATGCTTTCGACTCGCTTTTTCAGAAGGGAGAAAAAACAAATCAGGATATTTCTTTTAACCAGTTCAAGCTATCTACTAGTAAAAAACTGGTTATGTATGCCCTTAAGGTCAGCCCTATTTTTTGTTCTGTGGGGTTTATTGGCCTTTTCCTTATGCAATTGGCTGGACAGATCAGTGATACTGCCCTGATTCAATCTCTTGGCCTGGAGACAAGTTTTGCCAACCTGGGAAATATGTTCACCAGTCATCAAATTCTGAATGCATTATACATTATTTCAGTTAGTGGATTGATCGGATACGGTACGAATTATATTGCCATTCGAATGCTTTTCCGGCCAGTCAACAAACGTCCTGTCTGGGGACAAGGATTGATACCTGCCCAAAGAGACAGAATCA
>JAGQVA010001618.1 GCA_020438265.1 Bacteroidota bacterium | reverse complement strand
CCATCAATACACCCGTAGCGATTTTGCCACAATCTGCCGGCGTACCATTCACCGAGGTGCCAGGCATGCCATTGGCGAGTTCTTCTTTATACATACGCAAGGGTTTGCCAACACTAATGGCGTGGCCCATGCCGCTTTGTGCGCTGTCAGGCGCGACGATGGTTACCTTTCCAAATTCGCGGGCTACCTCAACAAGGTTGAGGATTCCCGGTGCGTGGATACCGTCGTCGTTGCTGATGAGAATACTTGGGGTTTTGCTCATAGGGTCAAATATATCTTATTCCCCTTTTTTTAGAAAAAAGTGGAGCAAAAAATCGAAAAATTTAAAGCCCAACGCCGCAATTCCGCCCCAGTTCACCAAATTTTTCAGTCCAGCGCGCGCAGAGCGAGATGGGTCCCAGATATACCTTCGGTATGGTTGAATTACTAAGAATGATTTCTTCTCATCTTCTGTTGCATCTGCAACATGGTCTTTCTTTTCGCCTTTAGGCGTGTCATCCCGGAATTTTTTTCGAGAGAAACGAGAAAAAAATATCCGGGATCTCGCAATCTGCTCCCCACCAACATTTCCCCCAATAATTCCCTAT
>JAGQVA010001617.1 GCA_020438265.1 Bacteroidota bacterium | reverse complement strand
ACTGTTTTCAGGTTTTGCGGATTGAGATGATAATAGATTTCCCTTCCATTCTGTTCCGGCTTTAGCAGTTGACACTCTGTGAGTATTTGCAAATGTTTGGAAATAGTAGGTCTGGCACTATCAAAATGTGAAGCGATCGTGCCTGCCGTCATCGCGTGTGAGGCTACGAGCATTAGAATTGCTCTCCTGGAAGGATCTGCAATTGCTTGAAAAACATCCCGTCTCAGTTTCATGTGTAGCTATTTGACTACAAATATATATGTAGTTATTTAGCTACGCAAATTTTTCTTCTATTACCTTATGAGCGGCTAGATCTTTCATCGACCCGATCTAATTCCTTCAGACTATTAAATCATCTGTTGAGTATCACAAAAACATGGTGCATTCATCTTCCGTTTGCATGACAATTTGGGAAATAGTTTATCTTTTCTATTATATTAGTCTCAAAGGAGAATCCTGATTTAAACATGTCGACCGACCGGCTCCAACACTATTGGCAGACCTTTGTCAGAAAATCTGACAAATATTCATTGCAATGGATATTTCAGGAAATTGTGGGAGATCTTTACCGATATGGATTGAGGTATG
>JAGQVA010001616.1 GCA_020438265.1 Bacteroidota bacterium | reverse complement strand
TCAGAAGTTTAGTTATTGGCTTTTAGCCGTTAGTCTTTGGATAAATATTGTGGCCAATAGCCAATGGTTAAAGGCCAATAGCCATTTGTGGAACCGGATGGAATTGAACCACCGCCTACCGGGCTTCAACCGGTCACTCTACCAATTAAGCTACAGTTCCATATTGAGTGGGGATGTAAGGAATCGAACCTCTGATCTCATGAAGAGCACCCGGGTTACAGCCGGGACCAGTTCCCACACTGGCGCACCCCCAATGATTCTTGTGATTTAAACCTTCCAGGTTTTCGAAAACCTGGAAGGTTTAAGAAACGCTATTAACATTTTTCGATCCTCCTGAGGGAGTTGAACCCACAACCTATTGTTTACAAGACAATTGCTCTGCCAGTTGAGCTAAGGAGGAATAGAGAAAATTCTTTCAACTCTCCCGGCTTAAGAACCGGTTGAGTTGAAAATGCAAGTCGCGAGCAACAGACGGGATTCGAACCCGCAACTTCCTCCTTGGAAGGGAGACGTCCGACCGGTTGGACTTCTGTTGCTTGTTAATGGCACGTCAGATAGGATTCGAACCTACAACCTACGGTTTTGGAGAC
>JAGQVA010001615.1 GCA_020438265.1 Bacteroidota bacterium | reverse complement strand
ATGCATTAGAAAACCTACGTAAGCACGGAGCCAACACCGATGGCATTCAAATAAGGCAAGGCGAAAAGACATTTTTCTGGAGTGGGAAGTACCATAATGACATGAATACACGCGATACTTTGGCTACCGAGCTGAACGTATTGGCAGATTTTGAGCCTGTAGTTCTTGACGAGTACCAGCACTGCGAGTTTCTGATGCTTGGGAACTTGACTCCAGCGGTACAAATGTCGGTTATAAACCAATTGAAGAACCGCCCGAAGTTGGTTGTGTTGGACACCATGAACTTCTGGATGGATATTGCTTTAGAAGAACTGAAAGCTGTTCTTAAAAAGATTGATGTATTGACCATAAACGATGAAGAAGCGCGCCAACTTTCAGGAGAGTTTTCTTTGGTAAAAGCAGCTCAGGTCATTCTGAATATGGGGCCTCAGTATCTGGTTATTAAAAAGGGAGAGCACGGAGCGCTTCTTTTCAATAAAGAGTCTGTGTTCTTCGCTCCAGCGCTTCCATTGGAAGAGGTTTTTGACCCAACTGGCGCTGGCGATAGCTTTGCCGGTGGTTTTATCGGCTACTTGGCAAGCACAAGAGATATT
>JAGQVA010001614.1 GCA_020438265.1 Bacteroidota bacterium | reverse complement strand
GGGCGGAAAGATTATAAAATGGAATCTTTAAAAGAGAAGGTTCAAAATTCTGATCTTAATATTAAGTATAAACTGAAAATATCAATTCCTCTATTTTTATTTACAAAATATGAAAGCGAGATAGAATTAACTGATAAAATTAAATTGCCTTTTTCGCTCAAAGAGCTAAGTAAAATTGTATTTTGATCAAAAAAAGTACTTAAGTAGTATTGCATAATCAGGTATAGAAAAGTCAGAAATCAGAGGTGCTAAGTCCTTTTTTCTTCTGATTTCTGCAATCTGATTTCTGACTTTTTTAGTATTTTTTTCTGTTTGATTACTTAGCTGGATCTAATCTGGATTAAGTGATAAGGCTTTACTTTAAGAATTGCTTCGTTTTGTAGTCTGATTTATATTTCACGTTGCCTTATGGTTTGGCTAATGATTAAAGTGTTTCTTTTATATTATCTATTGAAATAACCCCATCAATAAAAATTACTTTATTAGCTCCTATAGATTTGCCTTGAAGATTTTGAAATCCTCTTATTCCTTCAAGAGTGTAGGTTCTTTTTCCAGAAAGCTCCAATATATTAAATCTTCCTTTCCTCTTCTCTT
>JAGQVA010001613.1 GCA_020438265.1 Bacteroidota bacterium | reverse complement strand
CTACGGAGGCAGTATATAAAGTGCTGGATCACACCGAACAAAAAGCAGTGATTCCCGGACATTTTCAGAAACATGAACTGGACGCTGTCTGGTCAGATTTTTCCTATATGGATGTTTTTGAACAATTACTGGCTCTGATGGAGAATTTTGAACTGTGTTATCAGCTACCGGATAATAAGGAGGAATATATCGTTCCACAGCTTTTATTCTCCGATAAACCTGAATATGAATGGTCAGATTCAGACCAGCTCCGCCTGCATTATAAATACACCTTCATGCCCAAGGGCATTGTAACCCGTCTGATCGTGCGCCTGCACAGTATGATCGCGGAGCAAGCTACCGTATGGCAAAGAGGAGCCATTTTTAAGCTTGATGGGGCCAGGGCAGAGGTGAGCGAAAGATTTCGGGATAAGGAAATTCACATTAAGGTGAAAGGGGAAAATCGCAAGGAACTGATGACGATTATTACGCATGAAATTGACCTGATTAATAGCACTTTTGATTTTGGGGAGCGGCTGCGGGTGGCTCAGAAAATTCCTTGTAACTGCGCTGATTGTATCGGGAAAGTTGAGCCTTATTTCTTTGAGAAGCAGGT
>JAGQVA010001612.1 GCA_020438265.1 Bacteroidota bacterium | reverse complement strand
ATCCAGGTCCTCCATGGCCTGGTAAGCGATTCGCCAATCGTCCGCATCCTCCCAATGCCATCCTCCATAACCCTGATGATGCGGAAATCGTCCCATCAGGACCATTTCGGCAAGAGTAAAAGGAAAAATCTGCAGGGTCTCTTGCGGAACCAAGGCGATCTGTCTGGCCACCTCGACTTGGGACAGACGGGAGAGGGCATCCCCGAACAACTCAACGGTACCGGACCTGGGACATAAAACCCGGGCAAGGAGCTTCAGTAACGTACTTTTTCCGGAACCATTGGGGCCCAGAATGCCAAGGATTTTTCCGGAATCAATCGAGCATGTGACTGACTTCAGAACCGACTCCGAGTGATCGCGGAAACGGGTGTCATAGCTGAAGGTTACGTCTCGAAGGACATACGCCGGTCCGGGAACTACATATCCGGAATCCATCATCATATCCCCACCCGAAGGTTACGAGTGGTGAGTAGGTATAAAAATACCGGTCCCCCCACCAGTGCCGTCACCACACCGACAGGAAATTCACTGGGACTCAAGGCTGTCCGCGCCACCGTATCAGCCAACATCAAAAACATGCCTCCCACAAATCCCG
>JAGQVA010001611.1 GCA_020438265.1 Bacteroidota bacterium | reverse complement strand
TCACGGCATCGACCAGGTAGCGATTGGCAGGGCCTCCTGTTTTCAACATTGTAAACTCACGCGGTTCTACCAGGTAGTGCATGTGTTGACTGCTTGATGCTGATTCAGAAGGGCCTCCAATGTTGACAGAAGTGAGATTTTTAATTCCCATACCAATGGTTTTTGCTGCCCATTCATTGGTGACATGGTCATTATTGGCATGGAAGATCTTGGTGTTACAGAGTGCCAGTAGACTATTAACCTGTGATTCTGATTTTTGGCCACCTCCTAAAGCCGCATAGAAGTTGGAAATATTCTGAGAAAGCAGAACGCTTCCAACTCGGCTACTCCGGCAGGTACTCATAAAGGCGGAATCTCCTGGAAGAAGAAACGCCTGTGCTTCGTCCTGCCAAAGCACCAATGGGTTTGGAAAGCTCCGTAAATCGCGTTGTTCTACAGCTTTCTGAAACGTGTACTTGTAAAGGGCTTGGGCAATACGGCCAGCGTATTCGTGAGTCTGGATTGGAATATCGAGCAGGATAATTTTTCCAGAAAAAGCATCTTCCAACTTCAAGGTTGAAGACCCGCCAAATTGCCGTCTCAACATGTTGCTGGAA
>JAGQVA010001610.1 GCA_020438265.1 Bacteroidota bacterium | reverse complement strand
ATTTTCCGGGTTGAAGATCTCCGGCCCGGCGCCCCACTTTTTATTCACCTTGTCGCCCCAGGTGGGCAGCATGCCGATGTAGAGGCCCAGCCGTTCGGCCTGATCGACGATGAAGTCCACATGCTCGAAGTAGGCCTCTATCGGCCGGGTGGGGTCCAGGTTTTCGAGTGGCAGATGGCCATAGGGGTTGGGGATGTAAAGGCCGCCGATCTCTGCCAGCACCACGGCCTGGATGACGGTGAAGCCCTTTTCGGCCCGGTTGCGGAGGTACTCCGTTGCTTCTTCCCGGTTGAGGCGGTGGAAGAGCTCCCAGGCGGTGTCGCCCAGGTAGAAGAAGGGGGTGCCGTCTTCTTTGGACAGGAAGCGGCCGTTTTCGCTCACTTTCAGGCGGGGTAGCCGCTGGCTTACCGAATTTACGGCCCCTGAGGCAGGTTTATTGGAAAGGGTGTCCCGCAATTCCTGGTTCCGGGTTAATGAATTGGAACAACTGTAGGGAGGAACCGGCAGAAATGCGATTGCTGAAAGGGCTGTTATGCAGATAAAAAAAACCGCTTTTGTCATAGCACAGGATGTTTTCAGTGATTTGTGGTGCTTTTG
>JAGQVA010001609.1 GCA_020438265.1 Bacteroidota bacterium | reverse complement strand
GTGAATATGGCGACCCGTAGTCAGGATTAAGGGTAGGATGTATTAGTATTGAGGCAGTGTGCTTCGGGGTCTTTGACGTATTGGTTTTTCAGCCGGGAAGGCTGGGGTGTTTAGCGCATTTGCTTTTTTCCTTTCGCGCCGCTTTAAAAAACGGCGCAATAGTGCAAACATTCTCATTCTAAAGAATGTGTATACTCTTATCGATTAGATAAATGACAACACATTCAGCAGAATGTCAGCGTCCATATCATTGCGCCGTTTTTCAAAGCGGCGAAATGATAGAGAAAAAATATGCTAAACACATACTCCCCCAACTTTCCCGGCTGGTTTCGCAGTTCTTGTTTATTGTTCTTAATAATAGCTCTCCTAAAATACCTCATCAACATGAAACAATCCTCTCTCCGCACCCTGCGCAAGCGCAAAAAGGCTTTCCTCGCGCTCAGAGATCCTCAGGATCTGGCTGAGTTGCTGGAGATACCTGCTTACCGCCTCAAACTGATGGCGATCAAACCTCAGTACCACCATTTTGATATTCCCAAAAAGGATGGTTCAAAACGGTGGATTGAAGATCCCGTCGCTGAACTCAAATACGTGCAGCG
>JAGQVA010000159.1 GCA_020438265.1 Bacteroidota bacterium | reverse complement strand
GTAGATAGCACAGGAACGGTTTACGTAGGAGCGCTGGGAGAATTCGGGTACTTAGCCCCTGATTCTACCGGAAAGCTGGAATACATATCTCTTGTAAACCTGTTGGATAAACCTTTGGTTGGTATTACGGATGTCGTAAAAGTGATCGGCCTTGATCAGGGAGCTATTTTTCAACCTGTAGGACAAGATAATCTTTACTTCTGGCAAGGGGATTCCCTGACTGAATATAATCCAGCCCAAAATCTGGGAATGCAAAGCCTGGGATATTATTATGGCTCTTTGAGAGGGTTTTCCACGACTCTGGGGCTCATTGAGTGGGATGGGCAACAGTTTCGGCAAGTACCTGGAGGAGAAAACCTGATCGGGAAAAAAATTGTGGAAATGGTCCCTTTTCCTGGCAAAAAACTCCTGGCCCGATCACTCAATGAAGGATTCTTTCTGTTTAGTCCGCCTGGATTACCCCTTGAAATCCAACCCTTTCACACAGAGATTGATGATGCCATCGAAGGAAATATGTTTAGCAAACTGATTCCGATTAACGAAAATCAGTTTCTGGTAGGAACAGTAAAAAACGGGGGTTATCTCATCAATCACCAGGGAAAACTCCTGATGCAGATCAATGAAACCTCCGGCTTGCAGGATAACCTGATTTTGGGAGGAATTCAGGACGAGGGAAAATCACTCTGGCTGACTTTGTCCAAAGGCATTTCCCGGGTAGAAATTTCTTCTCCGGTATCATACTGGGATGATGCTGCCGGCCTCCGGGGAATTGTTTACTCATCAATCCGACATCAAGGAATTTTATATGCTTCTACCCCCCTGGGAGTGTTTTTTCTTGAAGAAGGGAAATTTTCCCCTGTCCAGGGCCTGGGAATCGAATCATGGAAATTATTCCCCTTTGAAATCAATCATCCCAACGGAAAAAAAGAAGAAAAGCTCCTGGTGGCAACCGTTCGGGGACTTTATGAAATCAAACATAAAAAAGCCATCCTCTTAAACCGTAACCTCAAACTGGTTAATATTTATCAATCGCCTTTTCAGGCCCAACGGATTTATAATATTTCCGGGTCAGAAGGTGTTCAGGTGATTGATTATCGCAATGGAAAGTGGGAAAACCCTAAACAAATCAAACAGCTTGATGGGCGCTACAAAGGCATTGCCGAAGACCGTGAGGGAAATCTCTGGCTGGTTGAATTATATGATAGAGGAGGACTGGTCAGAGTCGAGTTTTCCGATAGAGAAAAGTTAAAAGTATCCAATATTACCCATTTTCAGGAAAAATTTGACCTGCCGACTATGCTATCGATTTTTCACCTGGATGATGCCCTTATTTTCTCCTCTACCAGCGGACTTATTCGATATGATTATGTCCAAAATCATTTTTACTCAGATACCATTTTAAATCTTTCTCCACGTAACGGAGCAGTAACCAAACTTGTCAAGGATTACCAGGATCAAATCTGGCTGGAAAGGCAAAAAAATACACGTAGCTGGGTAGAAATCCTCAAAAAAGATCCTGATGGCCGTTATCAACGAGATACCACCATGCTCAAAGGACTTGACAACACAGAAGTCTGGGGCAATATTTATCCGGAACCTAATGGTCTTATCTGGATTGGTACAACGGAAGGATTATTTGTCTTTAATAAAAATATTCAGAGAAATTTCAGCCAAATGGCGACTCCCATTGTCAGAGAAGTAGTATTGGCAGAGGATTCAGTTCTCTTTTTTGGTGGGTTTCCCGCTTTACTGAAGCCAGACTCGATACAGCAATCCTCTGATGTCATGGGCTTTTGGGAAGAGACTCCCGAGATTAGCTATAAATTGAATTCTATTACCTTTCATTACTCAGCCCCTTATTTTGAAGACGAAAAAGGAATTCAATACAGCTATTTTCTGAAGGGTTTTGATCAGGAATGGTCTTCATGGAATCTTGTGCATAAAAAAGACTATAATTCCCTTCCTCCCGGCAAATACGAATTTCAGGTACGGGCGAAAAATGTCTATGGTCAAATCAGCGAAACTGCCTATTTCCCGTTTAAAATTTCACCTCCGTGGTACCGTACCTACTGGGCGTTTATCAGCTATGGGTTTTTAGTGGTTTTTCTCATTTATGGTACTGTTAAGCTCAATACACAAAGACTTCATTTACAAAATGAACATCTGGAGCGAATTGTCTATGAACGAACTGCAGAAATCTGGGAGCAACATAAAGAAATTGTCAAAAAAACTGTCGCACTGAAAAGGCAAAAGGAGGAAATAGCCACCCAACACGATCTGCTGGAGGAGAAAAATGAAGCACTTGAAGCAACTCTCAAACAACTCAAAGACGCTCAATCCCAATTGGTGGAATCTGAGAAAATGGCTTCTCTCGGGCAGTTAACCGCTGGTATTGCACATGAGATTAATAATCCGATCAATTATGTAAAAGGAAATATCAGCCCACTAAAACGCGATTTTTCTGAATTAAAACCTCTTCTTGAAATGCTCGCTGTTCTTGATACCAGTCAGGATGTAAAGGCTCAGGTTCAAAAAATCAGAGCATATTACGACTCTGTGGATGCCGGTTTTCTCCTGGAAGAAATGGCTTTGCTCCTCAATGGAATTGAAGAAGGAGCGATTCGTACCAAAGAAATTGTAGACGGACTCAAACTATTCTCCCGTTCAGATACCGATACCTTTAAACACATCGATGTGCATTCAGGCCTGGATGCGACCTTAACCATCCTGGCCAATAAAATCAAGGACAGGATTGAAATTCAGCGCAATTATACAGATCTGCCAGTCATAGAGTGTCGGCCGGGGAAAATCAATCAGGTTTTTATGAATATCCTGACCAATGCGATTCAGGCCATTGAAAACCGTTACAAAAACAGAAAAAAAGATTTTAAAGGCCAAATCATCATCTCCACGGAAGAAAATACCTGTGAAATTCCAGGTAAAGGAAAAGGCATCCTCATCAAAATTAAAGACAATGGAGGAGGTATTCCAAAGGAAATCCTGTCCCGAATTTTTGACCCGTTTTTCACCACCAAAGAAGTCGGTGAAGGAACCGGTCTGGGGCTTTCCATCTCATTTGGGATTATCGAAAACCACAGGGGAAATATCAAGGTTAATAGTGTTGAGGGCGAAGGAACAGAATTTATGATTACCTTGCCTTATAAACAATCTTAAGCATGTCGGCAAAACCAGTCATTCTCTATATTGATGATGAAAAACAAAATCTGGTCTCTTTCAAAGCTTCTTTCAGAAGGTATTATGATGTGCATTTAGCTGAAAGTGGCGAAGAAGCCCTGGAAATCCTTCAAGCTACGCCTGTGCAAATCATTATCAGCGATCAGCGAATGCCTAAAATGACCGGAGTAGAGTTTTTTGAGAAAATTTTACACCAGTATCCCAAACCCATTCGCATGGTTTTGACGGGCTACAGCGATGTAGAAGCAATCATCCATTCGATCAATAAAGCCAGGATTTACTATTATATCACCAAACCCTGGAAAACCCAGGAACTCAAACTGATCATAGACAACGGACTGGAAGCCTACCGATTAAAAGAAGAAAACAAAGGACTGGAGGAAGAGAAAAATATACTTCTCTTAAAAGCAGAAAAACAGGAAAAAGAAAACATCCTTTCGCAATTTGAGACGCTGAAAAACCAGGTTAATCCTCACTTTCTTTTCAATTGCCTGAATGCGCTTAGCTCTCTGGTTCACGATGATCCGGACCTGGCCGAGGCCTTTATCGTGAGACTTACCAGGGTGTATCGGTATGTGTTGGATCTCAAAGATCAGGACCTCATTTCCCTGGAGGAAGAACTGGAGTTTATTAAAAGCTATTTTTTCCTGCAACAGATTCGTTTTGGAAACAGCCTCCACATGTATACCCAGATAGATTCTAAATGGCTTTCCTATAAAATCCCCCCGCTCACGCTCCAGCTTCTTGTCGAAAACGCCATCAAACACAATATTATTTCCAGAGAAAATCCGCTCACCGTAGAACTTTATGCAGAAGATTCCGGAAACTTTGTGGTTAAAAATAATTACCAGTTGAGGAATGAAAAAGTGGATTCTACCGGAATTGGTCTGACAAACCTGAAAGCCCGTTACCAGTTTTTATCAGACAAAAAACCAACTTTTTTTATCGAAGACGGGTTTTATTACGCTAAAGTTCCTATACTTGGCGAAGGAGACGCAGGAATTGGTTAAATTGCTTTATGGATAAAAAGTTTTCCATTCTTTATGTAGACGATGAGCTGCAAAATCTCATCTCATTTAAAGCTACCTTTCGCCGCGAATACGAAATTTATACTGCGAATAACGGAGTGGAGGGGATGGAGATTCTGCGCAAACAGCCCATTCACTTAATCATCACTGACCAGCGCATGCCGGGGATGACGGGAGTTCAATTTTTGGAAAAAACGATTCCGGAATTTCCCGAGTGTATTCGGATGGTTTTGACCGGCTTCAGCGATATGGAAGCCATCATTGATGTGATCAATAATGGTCAGATTTTCCGATATATCACCAAACCCTGGGATGAAACGGAGCTGAGAATGACCATTGAAAATGCTCGTCAGATGTATATTCTTCAGCAAAAGAATAAACAATTGGTTCGCGAGCTTCAGGCAAAAGTAGAAGAACAGGAACGGACGCTTAAACTTTTTATGAAGTACGTTCCGGAAGCCATTGTAGAGAAAGCCCTGAATGATACTTCCGAGTCTATTTTTGAAGGAGAAACCAAGATCATTACGGTTCTGTTTTGTGATATTCGGGGTTTTACCAATATGAGCGAGGAACTTTCTCCCAAGGAAGTCGTGGCATTTCTCAACGATTATTACGCCATGATGACCGAGGTCATTAAAAAATATGATGGCACCGTTAACCAATTTGTAGGAGACGAGGTTTTTGCCCTTTTTGGTACCCCCATTGCCACTGCACATCATGAAAGAAGCGCCGTATTTTGTGCCCTGGAGATGATGAATAAGCTCAGGGAACTGAGCATGGCTTACAAGGAAAAAATGGGCAGGGAAATAGAAATGGGAATAGGTATTAACAGTGGAGAGGTAGTAGCGGGGAATCTCGGATCAGAAGACAAAATTTCCTATTCTGTAACGGGTGATACAGTCAATACCGGCAAGAGAATTGAAACCTTAACAAAAGACACGCCCAATACCATTTTGATGAGTAATGGAGTATATGAAAAAGTGAAAGACTATGTTTATACCAAAGCATGGGAACCTATTGAAGTAAAAGGGAAAAAAGATAAGATCCTTGTTCATGAAGTATTAGGAAGAAAATAATAGGTCATGTAATCCCTCCCCTTTTTTTTACCTTCGATGATTCAAAAAAACCTGTTATTTTCGCATTGTGAAAATACTCAAACCCATATTCATACTTGCCTTCCTTATTTCCGCAGGGTCAGTTTCGGCCCAAATTGGCGGCAGGCATATCTACGACTTTCTGAATCTCACCCCTTCAGCCCGTCTGGTTTCTCTTGGCGGAGTGAATGTTTCGACCTTTGATGATGATCTGAATTTTGGTGTTCAGAATCCCGCTCTGGTCAATGATTCCATGCACAAACAGGTATCTCTGTCTTTTAGCAATTATCTGGCGGGAATTAATTATGGTTATGCCGGTTATAGTCATTCTTTTGAAGGAATCGGGAGTTTTCATAGCGGTATTCAATATGTAAATTCAGGTCAGATGCAGGGTGCTGACGAGTTTGGGAATCTCACTCAAACCTTCGCAGCCAATGAAGTGGCCTGGTATGTAGGAGGTTCCAGAGCCTGGCAGCAGTTCCGTTACGGTGCCAATCTCAAATTTATCAGTTCCACACTTGCACCCGGATACACCAGTGCAGGACTGGCTTTGGATCTGGGAGGATCTTATATAGGGAAAAAAGGATTATTTTCAGCAGGGCTTGTTGTAAAAAACGTGGGAGTACAATTGTCCACTTACACAGGTACAGGAGGACGGGAGCCCCTTCCATTTGAAATTGTAGCTGGTGTTTCCAATAAACTCCAATATATGCCTTTGAGGTTTTCAGTAACCATGATTCAACTGGAACATCCCAATCTTATCTTCAATGATCCCAACCGGGTACCCGAATTTAACCTTGATGGCACAGAAGTAAAACCACCCAACCAGACGGTAGACCGGATTTTTCGGCATTTTGTCTTTGGGGCAGAATTCCTGCTGGGAAAAGCCCTTCGGCTTCGTGCAGGGTATAACCATCTGAGAAGACAGGAATTAAAATCAGAAAACCGTGGCGGTTTTACAGGTTTTTCTCTGGGAGCTGGAATACGGGCAAAGAGATTTGCATTTGATTATGGTTATACCAGTTTTGGCGTAAACTCAGCCTTTAATGTTCACCAGTTAAGCTTGAAACTTAACCTGAAAAAATCGGAGGCACGTTCCAGGCCAGAAGCATTACCAGACTCTGATAAAAAAGATCCCTGATTCGGGGAAAATTAACCAGCAAAATTCCAAATTCTTACTGTAACTTATGTAACTTGCAGAAGTAATCAGTGTTCTTCTGTTATAAATGCTTAATCTTCTATATACTCTTTTTATATTAATTATCCTGGGATATTTTATCCTTTCCAAAAGGAAGGAAGTGCCCCTTATTGTGGTATTACATGCCTTTTTTCAATACGTTCTCACACTCGCTTTTTGGATTTTTAATATGAATGGTGCGATGGCCGGGTTGTTGTTGGGTTTTATGACCATCAGCACTGTGTTGTTGGTTTGGGGACGATATCTGAATTATTCCCGTGAGTTATTAAGCATTCAACTTTTTTTTTCGATTAGTCAATGGGCTATTATAGGATCTGTGTTAGTTTTTATGGCGGTTAAATCCCCCTATTATTATCTGATCCCTTCATCTACCTGGCATTCACACATTAATGCCCATCAACTCTCTATTCATCCGGTAATTAAGCTTTGTGGAAATATATTATTGTTTACGACTTTCTTCCATTTAATCCTAAATTGGGGGCAGAAATGGAGTATTCGTAAATCTCTGGTTGATTTGGGGCCATTTCTGATCTATCTGGTACTGGCCGCTATGCTTAGATTTTTTCAGTCTTTTACCAGTGCTTTTCCCATTTCTTAATTTTGGCTTTAACAAAACGTTATTTGCGTTTCAAAAACGATTTTTCATATTGGTATGCTTGCAAGAATGTCTTTACTATTAAAAGTCCAAATCTTCCTTGCCCTTATGTTGCCTTTGGCGGTATTTTCCCAGCCAACGGCAAATTTCACGGCTAATAATACTACAGGTTGTAGTCCCTTTTCACTGGTTGTCAATTTTCAAAACCTGACTACCGGAAATCCAACAAGCTTTTTATGGCGGTTTGGAGACCCGGCAAACAGTACCAGTACAATCGCCAACCCGACTTTTGTCTACAGCACTCCGGGTTGTTATGATGTTACCCTGATTGCCACCAATGCAGGAGGCAGTGATACACTTATACAAACCTGTTTTATTCAAATTTTCCCGCAACCCATTCCGGGTTTTACTCCGGGCCTGGTTGATGGTTGTGCCCCATATTCTGTCACCTTCAATGATACCTCTGTAGCCAATGGAGGAGTAATCACCAATTGGCAATGGACTTTATCCGATGGTTCTCCTGGTTCTGGCCCCAATCCTACTTTTACTTTCACCAATGCCCCGGATACCATTGGACTGGTACTCACCGTAACGAATAGTAATGGATGTCAGGCGACTTCTGTTTTTCCAGATATTATTACCGTTGCCGATCCTCCTGTGGTGGATTTTGCAGTTGATGTAAACTCTGCCTGTAACCCACCTTTGACAGTTAATTTTACGAATAATTCGCAGATCAACGGAGCGACCAATCCATCCTACCTGTGGTTATTTCCAGGTGGGCAAACCCCTGGCGGGCAGAATTCTTCTACCCAACAAACACCTCCTCCCATTAGCTATACAACTCCCGGGCAGTTTGATGTAACGCTGATTATTTCCTCAGCTAATGGTTGTACAGATACTTTGGTTCAACCCAATTTGATAGGAATTGGGGGAGTTGTTGCTGATTTCACCATTAGTGATACAGTGATTTGTATCGGAGAGCCCATTACTTTCGCCAGTACTTCTACAGGAGGCGTTAATTCTATTGCCTGGAATTTTGGTGAATTTGCCGGGATTAATTCTACCGGAGCGACAACAACTTATACCTACTCAACTCCTGGCACTTACACAGTTACCCTCATGGCGAATAATACCCAGTGTGGTGACACCATTGTCAGAACGAATCTCATTACCGTAGATCCAGCACCCATTGCTGCCTTCTCCATTGATCACGATGAAGATTGTCAGCCCGGAATTCCTTTTAATTTCACCAATCAATCTGTGGGTACAGCTTCTGTTTTCTGGGATTTTGGTGATAATACGACTTCTACTCAGCTTAACCCAAGCCACACGTATTCGGGCTTCGGAGACTTTATCGTTTGCCTTACCGTAACCAATACCTTCGGGTGTACTGACAGCATTTGCGATACGATCAGAATTGCTCCTCCATTTGTAAACTATAGTCGTAGTCCCTTTGAGGGTTGTGCTCCACTGACAGTCAATTTTGCCGATTTGTCATCCAGCCCGAATGATCCGATTATAAGCTGGGCCTGGGATTTTGGAGATCCTTCCGTTATTCCTCCAAACTCTAACAACCAAAACGTTTCAGCCACATTCCCGAATCCCGGAACTTATCCGGTTTCACTGATTGTAGTTACACAAACAGGTTGTACAGATACTTTTACAATCAATAATGCGGTGAGAGTAGGAACACCCCCTGTGGAGGATTTTACAGCTGATAAAGATACTGTGTGTATCAATGAGTTTATCACATTTACCTCAGTTGTACAAGATCCAGGCTGGGAATATTACTGGGATTTTGGATATACTCCTCCGGGAAGTTTTACCCTATTTGATACTGTAGCAACTACTATTTATCCTGATACCGGACTATTTAGTGTTGCCCTGATTGTTGATGATAACGGGTGTCGGGATACGATCATTAAAAACGATTTTGTTTTTGTATCACCTCCCAGAGCAGAGTTTTCGGTGAGTGATTCTGTAGTGTGTACCATTCCAAGTACCATTTCTATTCAGGATTTGTCTCTGGGGCCTGCCGATGTTTATGAATGGCGTCTGAATGGAAATGTCTACTCCAACTTGCAAAACCCGCCCGATTTGGTCATTACAAATGTGGGAAGTTA
>JAGQVA010001608.1 GCA_020438265.1 Bacteroidota bacterium | reverse complement strand
AGCGTGAACCGCTTAACAATCCACTGAAGTCTTTAAAGGAATACAAATCCCTCATTCAATCGGTATTTGATAAACCCATACAAGAAGACCCTCAAAGTGAAAAGGACAGGTCGGTTGTATTAATACCAGAAGATGAGCAGGAGAATTATAAGTTGAAGCTGGAAAATGTGATGCAGGAAAATCATCTATACAAATCAGAGAACTTAACTTTGAGGAGTCTTGCTCAAGAGATCGACCTTCATCCGAATAAACTCTCCTGGCTAATGAATGAGGTATTGGGAAAAAACTTCAACGAGTACATCAATGGACTCAGGGTTGGAGCATTTAAGAAAAAAGCATTGGAACCAGCCTTTAGTCACTATTCTCTCCTGGGTATTGCTTATGAGTGTGGTTTCAACTCCAAATCCGTTTTCAACGATTTTTTCAAAAAATCAGAGGGAATGACTCCCTCTGCCTGGCTTAAGAGGCAGAAGGCTGAGTGATAATCACTATTATTCCCAGGGCCCATTCTTTGTAACATTTAAAAAAGATTGACCATTGAGTTGATAAAGCCCACCACCGCCGCCAACCCAAAGCCTTCCTGCCTTATCTTCAAAAATG
>JAGQVA010001607.1 GCA_020438265.1 Bacteroidota bacterium | reverse complement strand
TGGAAATCACAAACTGTATGGTTGTCAGACCGTTGCGTAACCAGTTGCCACCACGACTTGAGGAGAAAGAACCTTTCAGGATTCGGGCGGGTTGAATGGCGGCAATAACCAGAGCCGGGTAAAATCCTGATAAGATGCCTACTCCGGCGATAAATGCCAGAAAAATCAATAAATTAATCGGGCTCAGAAGTGGCTCTAAAGAAAGAGCTGTATTCAACAGATCATTAAAAAATGGCAATACTATCGCGACGATTCCTATAGCCAGCCCAGCACTTATCATGCAGATAAACGTCGATTCCGTCAGAAATTGAGAAATCAGCGCAGGACGATGCACGCCTACTACCTTGCGAATTCCCACTTCTTTCGCTCTCACCGGAGAACGCGCCACGGAAAGATTGACATAATTAATTGTAGAAATAATCAGGATAATAACAGCAATGACCGACAGCAAATATACATACATGATATCGCTATTCGGTTCGATTTCAATATCCTGTTTGGAATGAAGGTGAATGGTTTCAATAGGCTGTAAAAAGTAGGCAAATTTATGCCCTGATTCTGCATAATTTTCACCCAGTCTTTGGGTTAGATCCGCACCACCA
>JAGQVA010001606.1 GCA_020438265.1 Bacteroidota bacterium | reverse complement strand
TAAAGCATCAAGAATAGAGTTTTCTTTTTTTGCACTAAAAATATTGACTTGTATGCCTAATGAACTTGCTAATTTTGCAAATGTCAGCTTACTAAGCATACCTCCCAAACCTACGTTTGTCTTGTCTTTTCGAGCTAATGAGAGTATAGATTGGTCAAATTTCGTTATTGTTGAAACAACATTATTCTCGGCATCTAAAACACCATCAACGCTTGTTGCAATCAATAAATTAGTTGCATTTAATCCAATTGCCAATAAGGTAGCCAATTCATCATTATCAGAAAATTTCAATTCATACGAACTCACCACATCATTTTCATTGGCAATTGGAATGATATTATTTTGCCATAATTCTTCGTAAGTAGAACGAAGTTGTAGAAATTTTTTTCTATTGGAAAAATGCTCTCTTTCACACAAACTCTGAGCAATTGCGATGTCATATTTTGCAAATGCATTTGCATATTTTTGGATTAAAATTGGATTACCAATTGCAGCTGCAGCTTTTCGTTCTTCAATTTTTCCAGAATAATCTTTAATAAATTTTTTCCCAGTACCAACAGCACCAGAAGATACAATTAGAATATTATAATTTTTGTGCAACA
>JAGQVA010001605.1 GCA_020438265.1 Bacteroidota bacterium | reverse complement strand
CCCATTTTTTAGGAAATATGAGTGAGATATCAATTTTGAGGGACTTACAAAAGGTCTGATCCTTCCCTTCGCTCAAAACAGGACTAAGGGGTCCTGGCAACGCGAAAACCGTAGTAGCTGTTCTGGCGAGCCGGGCGGTTGCTGTAACGGCTGCTGACCCGCAAAAGGAGGGTGTTGAAGCTCCAGCTACCACCCCGGATAACTCTGAAACTACCGTTTTCGGGCCCTTTTGGATTCTCAAATACGCCCTTACTCTGGCAAGCTTGATAATAATTCTTATCGTACCAGTCCTGGCACCATTCATAAACATTCCCTGACATATCATAAAGCCCGAGTTGATTGGCTCTTTTAGATTTTACCTTAGCAGTACCAGACGAAGAATTAAATACGCCAAAATTACTCAATGCATTTTCATCGTCAGTTCCAGCCCACTTAGTACGGTTATTCGTATCTCCACCACCTGCGGCGTATTCCCATTCTGCTTCGGTGGGCAGGCGGTAGCCCATTTCCTGGCAATAGGCTACCGCCCCATACCAACTTACATAAATCACAGGGTGATTTTCAAAACCTGATTCTACTGTATATTGGCCACTTTCATATTTG
>JAGQVA010001604.1 GCA_020438265.1 Bacteroidota bacterium | reverse complement strand
CCCGGCGGATCTGCCGGGTCCGCTTTTTGACTTCTTGTTCCAGGCGTTTCTTTTCTCCCCGCAGGTAGGAGATCCATATAAATACAACGGCGCCGACGACGGCGAAGCAAAGCAGATAGAACCAGTACTGCCGGTAAAAGAAATCACGGGCATGAATATTAGCTGCAACCATTTGTTCGCTCCAAATCCCCCGATAATCACTTCCTTTGATAAGCAGCTTGTACTGTCCCGCAGGTAAATTGGACAGGCTTAGTTCTCGTTGTGTTCCGATGTAATGCCAATCTTCATTGATGCCTTCCAGTTTGTAGGCATATTGATTTTTTTCAGGCAGAAAATAACTCGACAAAGCAAATTGCAATTTGAGGTTGCGGTTGTCGGCCGCCAATTCGATCCTCCGGCCAAATTCTGCCTGTCGGGCCAGGGTAATATTCGCCTCTTTCTTTTTATTGTAATATTGGATCTCTGTCAGGTAAATTTTAGGGTAGTTACCCAGGGACAACTGTTCTTTTAAGGCCGAAGGATCAATAATGTTCAGGCCTGCAACCGTTCCCATCAACAGCCGGCCATCCGGGGCTTTATAATAGGAGTAGCGGTTGAATTCCC
>JAGQVA010001603.1 GCA_020438265.1 Bacteroidota bacterium | reverse complement strand
TCGGAGATCTTCAGCGTATAAGGATTTATGCAGAAAAAGGGTTTCAAATTACCCAGGAAATTCCGGATTCGGTTTGGGAGAGTTATAAGATTCTGAAGAATTTGGGGTATGATCAATTTGTGGTTGGGTAAGAAGAAAAACGATCAATGTCTAATAGCCTTATGAAACAGATCTTGTTAAAGAGATTGGAGAAGATCCCTCGCTTTGCTCGGGATGCCCAGCGGATGCTGGATATGTTCTTTTGCTTGTAAAGCAATTCCCATTCTCCAACGAATGTTGGGCATCCCGAGCAAAGCGAGGGATCTTCATAAACAAATCCAATCAGTTTTTTATTTTCAGATTTGGTCCATTCACCAATCTCTTATTTCTCCTTCCCCCCTTAATAATCAACCAAACTCCAAACCCTACTTCTCCCAAAACCATCGGCGCCATAAAAATCGCCTCCAGCGTAGACTTATACTCGTGAAAGTCTGCGATTAACACATTTCCCAGGTGAATAACCACATATCCCACAGCAGCAAGCAAGAGGAGAATTCCCCAGATTTTGGGAATAAACCCTGATTTCAGAGCCAAATATCCCAGTCCTAAAAGATGTCCACCAAAGA
>JAGQVA010001602.1 GCA_020438265.1 Bacteroidota bacterium | reverse complement strand
TGGCGGAAAGGTCCTGTTAGAAAGCGGATTTAACTATGATGTGATCATGGACCTCAGGAAAATGGGGCATGATGTCAATATATGGAGTGGTGGATATGGTGGTTATCAGGCGATTATGTATAATCCCGAAACGGGAGTTTATTTTGGTGCTTCGGAGTCGCGGAAAGATGGACAGGCGGCTGGGTATTGAAAGCTGTGAAGTAAAAGTAAAGAATTACTTTCGACTATTTAAGAACTTTTGATATACGATTGAAGAACAAGGATATTCGATATGCGAAGTATTTGATTTATAGGCAGATAGTTACTTCGTATATCGAATATCGTTATTCCTTGTTCGGATATCAAAGTGGATCTATTCAGGTTTACATTGAGTTGGGCTACAAATTTAATTCAAAAAAATCACCCGGCACTCAACTCCTCAGCCCGTTTGCGGGCCACTTCCAAACCCGATTCAATCAATTCCTGAACATGATTCTGCGCAAAAAAAGCCATAGCAGCTTCTGTTGTTCCCCCTTTTGAAGAAACTCTCTGAATCCACTCCTGACAATGCAGGGTATTTCTGTTGAGCAGATTAATGGCTCCCAGGAAAGTCTGCCGAACGAGCATTT
>JAGQVA010001601.1 GCA_020438265.1 Bacteroidota bacterium | reverse complement strand
TGTGATCCAGACAGGCTTCATCATTTGGAAAACGATCATCAATAACACCGGATATATCGGTTTGTGTAACGGAGCCTCCAAGAGTTTCATTGTCTATATCTTCTCCAATGGCGGCCTTTACCAGGTATGATCCTGCGAGGAAGATTGAACCTGTTTTGTCCACAATCAACGCTTCGTCGCTCATTATTGGTAGATAGGCACCTCCGGCAACACAGCTCCCCATTACCGCTGCTATCTGGATGATACCCATACTGCTCATCACAGCATTGTTTCTGAATATCCTGCCAAAGTGTTCTTTATCCGGAAAAATTTCATCCTGCATTGGGAGGTACACTCCGGCACTATCAACGAGATAAATGATTGGAATCCGGTTTTCCATAGCAATTTCCTGGAAGCGAAGATTCTTCTTTCCGGTAATTGGAAACCACGCACCGGCTTTAACAGTGGCGTCGTTGGCAACAATCAAACAGGTTCTGCCGCATACTTTGGTAATTCCTCCCACAACACCTCCGGCAGGGCAGCCTCCCTGATCCGGGTACATATCATATCCAGCAAATGCACCGATTTCCAGAAATTCGGCATCCTTGTCTTTCAAATATTCAATTCGCTC
>JAGQVA010001600.1 GCA_020438265.1 Bacteroidota bacterium | reverse complement strand
CGTTTCCTCTCCCCGATTTTCAGAGATTAAGTGTTCGATTTTTCCGTTTTTGTGATCAAGGAAATGTAAATGAAAACCCGGAGAGTCAAACTTCTCAACCTGGGTTTGTGCAGGGAGAATAGTAAAAAGAGATAAAAATATAAGGGTAAAAAATATGCGCATAGATTTGTGTGATTTGTTGCAGGAATTTACACTTCAAGAAGATTTGAGTTCACATAACTATATACATAGCTCTTGTCTTTGTTAGAAAAAGGTGATTCTCACCAATTAGCAAATTATTTTAAAAATGTCCGATTTGTAGAAAAACTTCTCTTGGGATCCTTCGAATTTGGAGTATTGTTTGGGAAGAGAGCAGTTTGAGCTTACTCTTCTTATATTTTTTCACCTTAAAAAAATCTTTATGAGAACTTCAAAACTTCTACCTTTAATCGTTTTCCTCCTTTTAGTGGGAAGTACACAGATTTTATCAGCTCAAGGAATTAGCTATCAAGCAGTAGCGAGAAACAGCTCTGGAACCCTAATGGCTAATGAAAGTATTAATGTTGAGTTTATTATTCTCGAAAACGGAACGACCTCTGTTTACAGTGAAACCCACGCAGTCACAACCAAT
>JAGQVA010001599.1 GCA_020438265.1 Bacteroidota bacterium | reverse complement strand
GGCGGAGTCGGTTGATGGAACAGTGAATAAGCGGAAGGACGAAGACCAGTCCTGGACAGTTGAAATGGCGATTCCATTTAAAGAAATCGCAAAGGATTTCCACCCCGATCAATTGGCGGAAGCCGCCTGGCGGATTAATTTTTATCGGTTAAATCAGGATGAGAGCGTGTTTAAATATTTGGCCTGGTCGCCTACACAGGGGACTTTTCATCAGCCGGGGAAATTTGGTTGGGTGATTTTTAGGTAGAATAAGTAAAACTGACTTAAGTTGGTATATTTAAACTGATAGGGAAATTACGAGCAATCCTTATGAAGATCTCTCACCCTTCGGGATTCGAGATGCCTGCAAGCTGCCTGAACATGGTACCATTCTGGCAAACAAACTTTCTCCCAAAAGGGGCATCCCGAGCGCAGGGAGGGATCTTTATCAGCGATGTAAAATACTAATACATTACTATTTGAATTCTGGTAGAGATGGCTTTTTCTTGTAGTGAGACATCGATTTTTACACTATTCTTTATCTTCAAATCTTTAATATTAATAAGATGAAACTCTGGATACTTACTATGTTATTGGCTGTTGTAGCATTTCCCCTTTCCGCCCAAAACCTCAAC
>JAGQVA010000158.1 GCA_020438265.1 Bacteroidota bacterium | reverse complement strand
CGTATTTTTGTGCGCAGACAACTTATTTTAGGGGAAGATAGCGAGCTATCTGACGAAAAAATAAGGCAGTATGCGTACAAAAAGACAAGACTTGGATGGTCAAGAACTTATGACTTGGACCACTAGCGATTATCGATCTTATCAAGTCCGTCCACCTGAGGTTTGTAGCGAGGCACCTTCACCTGATCTGGTACGATGAAAGCACCGTTAAATGCTTCTCTCATCTCCCGCAAAGCCAGAATTGCATCTTCCTTGTCCATAAAGTCTCCGACTCTCACGACATAATTAGGAGATTGATATTCCAGATAATGGGGTAATTCAGGGAAGCGATTTACTGCACTTCCTTTGATTTTCCAGGCTGATTGGCGATTTGATCCGGCGAAAATCTGAATCCGGAAGCCAGGGACTTCTGTGATTGATTCGTTGAGCTCTTTATGTCTTTGAGCGAGCTTTTCGAGCTGAATGTCTGCATCTACATGGATCTTTTTCCCATAATTAAATAAATGGGCCAGGCTAATTCCCTGAGGAGTTTCTTCGGTCACTTCTGCAGTGATGACCTTGGGCTCCGGCATGGTAAACTGGGTACGATCCCGATAATAAGATACTTCTTCCCGCTCGTATTTGTAGTAATATTCTTTCCCCTTGTCTTTGTCTCCACTGTCTTTAAGACCAGTAGCAAAAGAAGGGAAACATACTGTTATGAATAATATAAAACTGACAGCTTTCATACGGATGAGTACTAAATAAAATTAAATTGGGTCAATCAATATACAAAAATCGGAAATAGAAATCACTTCTTCAACGTATTGATTATTTCCTTAGTACAAAAATAGGTCGAATATTCTTTAGTCCCTCATTCAAATAATAGAAGCATCAGCCCGGATAATCAGACTGATGCTTCGTTTAATAGCTAAAGGATAGCGTTTATCTATTTGATGACCGTTACACTACGGCTTTCTTCAATCGTATTTCCATCAAAGTCAGTTGCACGAAGTTTGTATACATAAACCCCTTCGTGAACCATATTTCCTTTGATTGTTCTTCCATTCCATTCAAAATCCGGATTATTGGACTCGAATACCATTTGGCCCCAACGATTAAAAATCTGGATGCTAAACTGGCTTAGATTGAAATGTCCGATACGGAAGAGGTCATTGATTCCGTCTCCATTAGGAGAAAATGCAGAAGGAGTGGAAATATTGACCAGTTTTTTCACTTCGATGACTTTGGTCAATGTCAATTCACAACCATTTTCGTCAATAAGGGAAACGGAAATTTCATATACTCCCGGGAATTCATATTCATGCACAGGTGAAGGCTCATCAGAAAAGCTACCATCAGACAAATTCCAGCTATAAGCTTCGATATTCGCCGTAGAAGCAACTGAAAACTCAACAGTACCTAGTGGAAGGTTTATCACCTCTGGTGTGCTCACAATCTGTGCTGACTCAGCAGAGAACACATGTGCAGTGATAGGAATTCGTGTATTGGTACAACCAAATGAAGAAACTGATTCTACATAATAAGTCGCTCCATAAGGTAAAGGATGTGTCGTAAAGGAGTTTCCTGTATGGAAAGGTTCTTCATCTGTCAGGTTATAATACCAGAGAATTTCATCATCTGGACTGGATACAGCCTGAAGCGTGGCGATATCACCAAAACAAACAGTTTCTTCCAAAGTATGTGGGATATCAGGCAATGCATATACATCCACATCCACTCCACGGTAAGAAGTACACCCTTCATTTGAAGTAACCAACAGGGATACATTATAGGTCCCAGGAGCACTGTATAAATATTTAGGATTATCCAGTGAGGTACCCGGAGTATTATCTCCGAAATTCCACTGATAGTTCATCAAACCAGAAGAAATGGTGGAAAGGTTTGTGAAACTCATAGAATCATCAACACATACCGGCTCATACTTAAAGATTGAAACAGGATTAGGATGAATAACCACATCTTTTATAACTGTGTCTACACAGTACTGAGATGTACCCACTCCAAATACAACACGGTAAGTTCCAGGGCCTGAAGAAGTATAGAAGTGATGCGGGCTTTGCAAATCGGAAGTAGTACTATCTCCAAAATCCCAGAAATAGGTTTTAATTGGCGTAGAGATTGGGCCTCCTACTGTTGAAAGATCTGTAAATCTGATTCGATCTTTTTCACATGATCCATCAACTGCAAACTCAGCATTTGGACGTGTATAAACTCCGAGATCTCTTGATATCGTGCTTACACAGCCGTTTTCTGTAGTTATCGTCAGGCTAATATTATATACACCGGGATCCGGGTACACATGAGTAGGATTGATCCGGGTAGAAGTATTATTAGCACTTGTGGGATCACCAAAGTTCCAGGTATATGATTGAATAAAGTCAAGTACTCCAGGTACGATTGAGCCATTAGCCACTAATACGACGCTATCCTGACAAGCACTTAAGACATCAAAATCAGCAATTGGATTAGGATGCACAAAAATGGTTTTAGTAAAACTATTTTCACATCCATTATCAGAAGTTACTGTGAGGGTTACATTAAAATACCCATAATCGCTGTAAGCATGCGCTGCTGAAGGTCCAACCGTTGTAGGAGATCCATCACCAAAGTCCCACTCTCGCTGCGTAATCGTTGCTCCGGGAGCGATAGTTGAAAGATCTGTAAACTGGTTATCCAATCCCTGACATACATTTGTGAAAGAGAAATCTACATCCGGAATAGGAGCAACCTCAACCATTTCTATATGAGTGTCTTCACACCCTGCATTCGAGGTAACTTTCAATTCCACAAAATAGGACCCGGCTGCTGTAAATGTGTGAGCAGGGTTAGCAGTATTTGCGAAGTTCGCATTTCCGGAAGAAGGATCCTGGAAGTTCCAGTTCCACTTCACAATGCTTCCTCCCACCACAGAAGATAAATCTGTAAAGCTGGTTATTCTTCCCTCACACTCTTCGGGAGCATTGAAATCAGCAACTGGCTGTTCGTGCGTAAGGATCAGAGCCTCAACCGTATCGCCAGGACAACCCTGCTGAAAGGGAATCATATATACAGGCGTATTCTGCGTGATATTATTGAAAGTAGCTGTATTCGCCTGAGCACCATTACTCCAGGAGTAAGTAGTAGCCCCGGAGCCAGTAAGTATGGTCATGTCCCCTTCACAAACCAACAAGTCTCCGGAAATATTAGCTATTGGAGGTTCTATCACATCAACTGTTACAAATACAGGAGAACTAGTACAACCATTCTCGATGGTAACTACTGAGTAGGAAGCGTTTGATGAAGGAGCAACTTTGATACTATTCGTCGTCTCTCCGGTGCTCCACTGGAAGGTGTTACCTCCTGTAGCGGTAAGCGTAACAGAATCTCCGAGACAAACCTGAGGACTAGCCGGAGTAATCGATACAGCTGGCGTTGGATAAACAACCACCCTGACTTCATCGAATGTCTGACAAGTTCCATTATCCGCTGTAGCTAAAAATAATGTCGTATCAGGATTAGTGCCATTATTGGTCAAGGTAAATGTTGGGTTAGCCAGGGTCGAGTTATTTAACCCTGCTCCCGGAGACCAGTTGTATGTTTGTCCCGTAATGGGTGCAGAACCCAATTGAACTGAGTAACCGGAACAAATACTGATATCTGAACCTCCGTCAATGGTTGCTCCATTTAAAATCGTAACTGTATCTTCAATGGTAATAGCACATCCAAACGAATCCTGTATGGTTAACTGCCATGGATAAACACCAGGCGAAGGGAAATAATACCCAAAGGCAGAATCATTAGCAGTAGGACTTCCTGTAACTCCTCCTGCACCCGTCCAGGTGTAGGTAAGTGTCAGTGGATCTGCATTAGGGTCCGGCAAAGCCGCAAAATTCACCAGGTTACAGTTAGGGTTGTCCCCGATTGCGGCACTGAATTGGAGATTATCATTTACATAGATAATCATCGAATACTGGTTCAATCCATTAATCGGGCAATTGTCATCTTTTAGAGTTAATACAAATGAGAAAGTACCTGTCTGATTGGGTGTCCAGCAAAATTGAGCCGTTGGACTTGGGCCGAAAAAAGTATTGGCAACAATAGGGTTATTGGCATCAACAAAAGTCGCTCCGGTAACATTCTGGTCCCAGGACATTGTGTAGGTCAGACCTGCTGTTGGGTTAATCGTAGGAATATCAAAACAAAGCGGAAGCCCTACACAAGTATTAATTTCATTAAATGAAAGCGGAGTTGCATTTAATCCATTAATGGTCGCATTCTGAATCCCTCCTGTCGTGGGGTTTGCACCCGTACAACCCAGGTTTACGACTGTAATCTGAATATCCCGTACCACAGAACCAATTTTCACTCCATTTCGCCATTCGGATACTTCCAGACAAAGCACTCCAACTACTGGTGCTCCGGTTGGGTTGGGAATCATACTCACATCACCTGTAAGTGGATTTACCGTCACATTCCATGTATTACCGAGCGGCTGGACAGGAGAATAACCCCCAATTCCACTATAAGTCACAGGTAACCCACTATTACTAAAGCACTGAATTAATGCATAAGACAAAGAGTCACCATCTGGGTCATAGGCTCCCTGGTTAAAAGTAAATGGCTGACCTGCACAGATATAAGGTACAGGCGGATTGATAAAAGCAGGTGAATTATTACAAGGCAGAAGGCCTGGATTAATTATCGTATTACCCGTAAAGATTCCCGCACCGGTAGCTCCTGAAGTAATTGCGTTATTTCGGCAGCAGTTATACCAGGTTATGTTGAAGGTATTACAAGCAGGAAAACCAGCTGTACAGAAGTTAAAATCCGAGTAATAATATCCCTCTGTTACACCATTAAGAAGGGCTCCACCGTTACAAGCAGTTTGTGCCTGCCATGAAGGACAAACGGGCGTTACTTCCATATTATGGACAAAAACCCAACCTCCAATCTGCTGAGGAGTAGTTACACAACCAGCAGGATTACCAGTAAAACCAATTGATGGGGCTGGCGTAGGAATGGGAGGAAGATAAGGCTGAGTGGCTGACCCACTACAATCGTAGTACGATTTGTGATAAATTCGATAAGTACAGGGATCAATACATTCATACGTAATGTCCACACCCATATAGTGTGAACCCAATGTAGATCCAGCAAACCCTGTAATCAGGGCAACCAGTGTAAGAATTCTCATGACCGCTAATCGCATAAGCATGGGATGTTTGATAAGGGGAAACCAACCAATTTTGATACAAAAATCACCAAAAATTTAATTAGAGTCCAGTTTTAAAGTAAATACTATAATACTATAATTAAAATAAGTCAAATTTTTCTTTGATAAGTAAAAACCCACCTCACTAATCTCAAAGCCGCATTACCCCCTCTTTCTTAGTCCTGTTTTCTTTATTTAAACCTCTCGAATATCATACAAATCTACCTATAACTTACGAAAATGCATCTTTTTTTTTCATAACTGAATGAAATTACCAGGTAGTGTAAAGAGGTATTTTTCGAAGGTTTGAAGTATATTGCAAAACATAAAGTGTAAGATTTCCAAACTTATTTTTCGGAAGCGGTAGTAGGCATTGATATGGGAAAGGCATATTTTTTACAACGAATATTGTGGAATTTTCTGTCAAAAAATATCTAATAAATAAGGAATTTTCGTTTTATCGATTGCAATCTTAAAAATCTGATAAAATTATTCCAGGAAAAATAACTATCTTTGTACCCCAAAAACAGCGATTAGGGATGATCATTAGATCTTCAAATGTTTTTTTACTTATTATCTCGCTTTTTACCTTAACGGTAAGCTGCCACCAGTCAGAAACGCAAAGTACGGCTGAGGACAGCTCTCATACTTATTCTCCTCAACCCACCACTTCTCCCCGCACAAATGAAAATGCTACTTCAGGGGAGATTTATATTTCCGTGGATGAGTCCTTACAACCTGTGATTCAGGCAGAGACTGAAACCTTTGAGGCATTATATCCCAATGCGACTATTCACCCGCTTTACATGCCTGGCGAAGAAGCTATTCAGGCTATGCTGGTGAGTGATTCTATCAGGCTGGCAGTTGTAACCCGCAAGCTTAAACGAAATGAAGAACAGCTTCTTGTCCAGAAAACGATCCCTCCAGAATATGCAGAAGTGGCAAGAGAAGGGATTGCTCTGCTTGCCCACCAGGAAAATCCTGTCAGTAATTTTTCTCAGGAACAACTTCTTCAAATTTTAAGTGGAGAAATATCACATTGGGACCAGTTAAATAGCAATTTTAACCAAAAACAGAAAAAAATAGTTTTGGTTTTTGACAATGCCAAATCGGGAATTATCGCTTTTCTACGGGATAGTATTCTCGCTGGGAAAACATTTGCCCCTGAACTATACGCACTTAAACGGTCTGAAGAAGTTCTCGATTATGTCAGCAAAAACCCTAACTCTTTAGGGTTTATAGGGGTGTCCTGGGTCAGTGATATTGATAATCAGGACGTAAAAGCATGGAGAGAAAAAATAAAACTGGTATATTTGGAGAAAAATGAGGAAAGTGTGAATTGTACTGACAAAAGACAGTATTTTGGACCCTTTCAAAGTTTTCTCTATCAAAATTGCTATCCACTGACCCGAACAATTTATACGATTGGCAGAGAATCAGGAATTGGCCTGGGTACCGGATTTGTTGCCTATATGGATGGCCCCAGTGGTCAACGCATCTTTCACAAGTCTGGACTGGCAGCAGTTCATACAATAACAAGAGAGGTGAAATTTCCGGACAAAGAACAGAATTCCACTGCCAGGGAAGAACAGACGAACACTACGAAAGAAAATGACAATCTTACTGATGAAAAGTGAGTGACTTATAAAGTAAGTGACTTTATATTAGTAGGAGATTCTCAATATTGAGACATTAATGTTTAACCGTGTAACTAATTAATAACCATTGACCATTATGTTGAAACGTGTTTTGACTTTTGTTGTTGGTCTTCTATTGTTAAGTCAGGCCAATTTGATTGCTCAGGAGGTTGATTTGACAGAGGCTAAGCAACTCTATCTTTATGAAAAACTGGGAGACGCTTCTAAAATGTTGGAAGGCTTTCTTGCTCAGAATCCTAAAAACATCGACGAGGTGTATTACCTGCTTGGCATGATCAGTTATGATCAGGAAGGCTTTGAAAAAGCCAAAGACTACTTTCAAATGGGCCTCAAAGAAAGAGGTAGCAGTGGATTGAATAAGTCTGGAATGGGAAAAATGATGCTGAAAGAAGAAAAATCAGCAGAGGCTTATGAATTCCTGAATGCAGCTTTGGCTAAAAGTAAAGGAAAGGATATAGAAGTGGAATACGCAGCTGCTGATGCCTTCCTGCAAGGAGGACCATCAGAAATTGCTGAAGCCAAAAAAATCCTTTATCAATTAAAAGACAAAGACCCTAATGACCCTCGTCCAAATATCTATTTGGCGACTTACTACAAAAAACAGGGAGTACCTGAATTGGCGATTGAAGAATATGAAAAAGCCAAACAAAAGGACCCTAAATTTGTACAGGCTTACGCTGCCCTGGCCGAACTCTACCTCGACGAAGGTAAAAAAAGTGGCGATGGCGAAACCCTGAATAAAGGAGTGAAAAATGCCAATGATGCCATCGAAATCGCTCCGGAATATCCTCCTTCTTATCGTATCAGAGGTGAGCTGAACCTGCTGGCCAAAAGATATCAGGCTGCCCGGGACGATTTGAAAAAATATGTCTCAATGACTGATAACGATCTCAAAGCAAGAATCCGTTACGCCAGTTTCCTTTTCCTTAGTAAAAATTACCAGGAAGCCATTGATGAACTGGAAGGTATTGGTGTAGATACTGTCACCAACGTGATGCGCCGTCTGAAAGGGATGTCATACAACCAGATTGGAAATCAGGATAAGGCAGAAGCTGCCATGAAAGACTACTTCGATAATGTCAAAAAAGAAGAGTATATCATCTGGGAAGACTATGATGTTTATGGCGACATTTTCCGGGCCAAAGGAGAACTCGAAAAAGCTGATGAGTATTATGCAAAAGCGCTTCAACTCAATGATGAAAGGGTATCCAAGTTTGAGACACTGGCTGAAAGCTATTACCAGGCAGGAAGAGGCCATGAGCGTGAAGTAGCAACTGCAAACAGGAACGTCAGAGAAGCCAAAAAAGAGGCTATTCCAATTGTGAATGCATACAATGAATTCCTAAAAGCAGGAAATACAGAAAAAGCGCTGGAATTAAAACCCAAAATGGAGGAAGCACTGGCCAAAATTGAAGAAATGGAAGGAAAAGTTCCCAGTGACAAGCCAGCAATTGAACAGTATAAACTCGAAGCTCATTATCGTCAAAAAGCAAATGAGTATGCTCCTGGTGAATCTCTTGCGGGTTATTATAAACTGGGACTGGCACTTTATAAATCAGAGCAATATGCAAAAGCTGATGAAGCTTTTGTAAATGCCATAAAAATGAAGGATGACTATTTGCCACCTCATCAGTATCGTATGCAGTGTGCTTATTATATGGAACAAGCCGACACCACTTCCAATGAGTGGTTAGCCTTGAAGCCTGCTGAAAAAGTCATTGAAGTTTGGGGAGGACAGGATACAGGCTCACTGGAGGAAAAGGTAAAAGAACTTTTACTTGTAGCTTACGAGGTAAAGGTATTCTACAACTTTAATCCTACTGGTGCTGATGGTAACTACCACTGTGATGATGCCCAGGTATGGATCGATAAAATTCATGCAATTGACCCGAGTTATGCAAGGATCAAGTCTGTTTCCGATTATTGTGAGCAGACCAGCGGAACCAACAGATAACTCCAATAGTAAATAAAAAACGAAAAACCCTGTCCGTAAAATGGCAGGGTTTTTCTTCTTTAACACTGTTAATATATACTAATACTGCATTTTTTTACATATTGCGCAGACTTACTTCACCTCTTACTGTTTTACTAACCGGATAATAAATCATATCTACTGATCCATGTCTTCCTTGCCAGGTTAGTTTCAAAGCACTTTCATCATAATCTTTTACCAGGAAATGGTACTCAAGAGGTTTTTGGCTTAACTTTTCTCCATTAATTTCATCACAGTAGAAAGTAATTTTGTTATTGCTATAATCTGCATCCCATTTTCCTTCCCTCTTTTCGTGTGCATCAAAAGCAATAAACGTTTTGTTGGAAGCTAAAATCAGAAACTGTGGGTTTCCTGGATCAGCGCGGATAATGCTACCTTCTCCATAATGATCAAAAT
>JAGQVA010001598.1 GCA_020438265.1 Bacteroidota bacterium | reverse complement strand
GTAACCAATACAGGAGATACCGACGCTTCAGATGACATTACTACTTCTTCAGTCGCTGGAGGCGATGTGGGAGGCAATTTTGCAAACCTTACTGTTACCGGACTGCAAAACAATCCTGTAGCCAATATAGCTCCGGCAACAAATGAAGTATTGAAATGGAATGGTACCAATTGGGTTCCTGGTCCTGATGTAGGCATTGTATACACAGGGGGTATCGGAATTAATGTGAGTGGTAGCACTATTACCAACACCGGAGATACAGATCCTTCTAATGATATTACCAATACCACTTCAGCTGGTGGTGATTTAAGTGGCCTTTATCCTAACCCTACGGTTACCCGAATTCAGGGAAGCCCTGTCTCAAGCTCTGTGCCTGCACTGGGACAATCATTAAAATGGGATGGCCTGCAATGGACTCCTTCTCCCGATGATAATACAACTTACACGGCTGGCACGGGTCTGAATCTGTCTGGCAATGTATTTTCAAATACAGGAGATACCGATGCCTCTGACGATATCACTACCAGTACACTGGGAGCAGGTGATGTAAGTGGTAACTTCCCAACACTGACAGTAACGGGCCTGAGAGGGGACCCCCTTTCAGTTATTCCTCCTA
>JAGQVA010001597.1 GCA_020438265.1 Bacteroidota bacterium | reverse complement strand
GTATCAGCAACGACAAAGTCAATGTCCATGGTGGAGCTGTTTCTCTGGGACATCCGCTGGGTGCTTCCGGTGCAAGAATTGTAACGACTCTGAATGGGGTATTACACAAACAAGGAGGCGAAATTGGAATGGCTGCCATTTGTAATGGTGGTGGTGGTGCATCTGCGCTGATTATTCAGAAGGTGTAGTTTGCCCAATTCAGAACAGTCCTCTGACAATCATTTTGTTCAGAAAACTTATATAAATGAGCCATCCCACATTTCAGGGATGGCTTATTTTGTTTCATTATATATGAATATGCGAAGCCGAAGGGTTGAAAGGGTATTAAAGACCCTGTTAAGGGTCAAAAAGGGAAATCCTCGTATTTCTACCCACGTTAGGCTCCCATGGAGCCGGAGACCTGTCGGCCTCCAAAACTTACGTTTCTTCTCTTGATTCGCATAGGTAAATAAATACTCATTTAATCTATCATTTTTGGTTTTTTTGAGTGACTTTAATAGCTTATATGAAGTCTTATATCTGAAAAGAAAACAGGTGTTATATTTACACTTAATTTTTTTACTTTAGTGATTATCACGACTGATTTATTATTTGCTCAAAACCTTCCAGGTTTCGAA
>JAGQVA010001596.1 GCA_020438265.1 Bacteroidota bacterium | reverse complement strand
TGAGTGAGGAAACTGAGTTTACCGCTTTCTTTTACCCCTCCGTGGCAGGAAATACATTTTTCATTAATGATGGGGCGGATGTCTTTATTGAAACTTAGCTCGGCGGTGGATTGGGTGGTGTTGCAAGCAAAAATGCCCGACAGGATTGTTATACTAGCGATAATTAACCACCAGAACCAATGATATTTTAGGGTAATGCCTTTCATTTTTCTTTAAAATTTTTTCCCCTTTCTTAAAGATGAACAAATTTTGGTTTAAGCAGCCGGAGGCTTTATATATGTTATGTCACCCTGAGCTTGTCGAAGGGCCTAAGTACTTATGAGTGTTTTTCAATTTATTCGCAAGTCAATAGTCCCTTCGACAGGCTCAGGGTGACACCCCCTTTTATCTACCTGCGGCATATCTTCATATCTTTACACCCGCTCTAACTTCACAGGAAACGTCCTTCCTGAATTCCACTGTGGAATATATACATTCTCGTCGTTATCTACACATACATCGTGGGGATGAACGAAGATCTTTTCGGCTTGCTGGATTTGCTGGAGTTTTTTGCGTTTGTATTTGGGTTCAGTGCCGCCGGGATTTGAGATGACACGGTTGTTTTTGTCCAGAATGGT
>JAGQVA010001595.1 GCA_020438265.1 Bacteroidota bacterium | reverse complement strand
CCTCCGCACGGGCAAACCTCCCCTCAAGAGGTGGAGGTACACGAGGCCCAACCGCACAGTTGCATCATAAGAAGGCTCTTTAGCCTTGAAATGAAAAAGCGGGCGACAGCTCTAAAAGCTGGCGCCCGCCAAAAAATCAATCAATTCCCGGATTATCTAACGGTTTCCATACTGGCTTCCAAAAGTTTTAATCGGTCTTCCAAAGATTGTAACTTTTGGATTTGACTGTTTAATAACTGGTTTTCTGCTTCCAATGCCTCAATACGCTGGTTCTGAGCTTCGATGATTCGCTGCTGCTCCTGCGTCGCACTCACATTAAGCATCGAAATCGCTTCATAGTCAACGGTGTGGAAGTCATGTACTTCCCGTCCGTAAACAAAAATCTTTCCTTCCCCAGCTTTTAGTTCCTTTACCTGAAATCTATGTTTCTCGCTGGCCAGCACTTCATAGATCTCGCTGGCCTGATCACTGATGATTTTGACTCTTTCGCCCTCTGTTAAATCATTGTCCAGCATGATCCAGCCGTCTCTTATCTCGGCCTGCTGATAGATATCAGGCACGACCTCCGTAGTGGTACTGTTAACCGCCTGCGGATAGACCTCAGCTACCTGCTGGGC
>JAGQVA010001594.1 GCA_020438265.1 Bacteroidota bacterium | reverse complement strand
CAGGTAGAATACGAGACTGAAAATCGTCATTATGCCCACGTGGACTTGCCTGGACACGCCGATTATGTCAAAAACATGATTAGCGGCGCAGCTCAAATGGACGGAGGAATCCTTGTAACTGCAGCGGACGACGGCCCTATGCCCCAGACTCGCGAGCACATTCTGCTTGCTCGGCAGGTTGGGGTAACTTCTCTGGTTGTTTTTATCAACAAATGCGACCTTACTGATGATGATGAGCTTATAGAGCTCATTGAGATGGAAATCCGTGATTTGCTCAATCTGTATGAGTTTGACGGAGATAACACTCCGATCATTAAAGGCTCTGCGCTTGGCTCCCTGAACGGCGATGCAAAGTGGGTAAAATCCATTGAGGATTTGATGGATGCGGTGGATAATCATATTCCCGATCCCATTCGTGAAACGGATAAACCCTTTATGATGCCTATTGAGCAGATACTGACCATCACTGGTCGAGGTACTGTAGCAACAGGGAATATAGAAAGAGGAAAAGTCAGGATCGGAGATGAAGTGGAAGTGATTGGGCTGACAGATGAGACCATTCGTACTGTGGTGACAGGTTTGGAGACTTTTCAGAAGGAACTGGATTACGGACAGGCA
>JAGQVA010001593.1 GCA_020438265.1 Bacteroidota bacterium | reverse complement strand
ATGCGCGGCATGGCATAAACCGGAACGGAATCAGCCCCCATCACCTCCCGCCCCAAATACATCAAACCCGTGTAGTGGCCAATATGTCCATGCGTCAAAAACACACCAGCGAATTTTCCATATTCAGTTTCTGTATTTAGCATGTGTAATTGTTGGGTAAAATCAGGCGTCGCATCAATCAGCCAGAATTGATGATTTTCCTGATCAACCAACCCCAGGCAGGAAACCATTTCCCTTTCTGCAGGATTTTTCCAAACGCTTTTACAACATGATTTTTGGCAATTTGCTTGAGGATAACCAGCATCCTGAGCAATACCTAAAACGGTCAGATAAGGAGGCTTTAGTAAAGGAGGAACCTGATAATCGTTGGAGGAATTGGACGCTTGATTACAGGTAAATATTCCCAATAAAATGAAACTGTAAAAAAGAAACAGACGCATGGAAAAAAGGATTTTGAAGGAAAATCTCCCACAGATAACACAGATTTCACAGATAAATACCATTGTTCAACGCTTAGATCCGTGAAATCTGTGCCATCTGTGGGAAATATTAAATGTATCTAAAAAGTATATAGTAGAGAAAGGAAAATAAAAAGAAAAAAACAGAAATTAGCAGAATGA
>JAGQVA010001592.1 GCA_020438265.1 Bacteroidota bacterium | reverse complement strand
TTTTGTTTTCCGGTATCGACAAGAAAGCAGGTATTAAACCGCCCACCGCTACCGAAAGCGTCGCCGGTGCCTAAGAATTTTATGTGAATATTGCTCATGATTTTTGGGTTGAATTCTTTGTTTCTGAACAATTAGCGAATCAAATTGAAATATAAAAAATTAATATATGAAGATTGTTTTTTTAATGGACGAGATGAAGATCTCTCGCTGCGCTCGGGATGCCCCAAACGGGGATAATTTGAATTTGCCTGCTTGGCAAAGTAAGATTTTCCAACAGTTGTTGGGCATCCCGAGCGCAGCGAGGGATCTTCATTCAATGGGTCAAATAGATTGTTGATCAATATATTTAAGCCCCTAAACAAGATTCCCCAACATTCTCTCAAGCTCTTTTTCCTCACTCTCCCAGCTAAAATCTTCTTTCTGATGAAAAGGAGGGTTTCTATTCCACGAATCCATTTTCCCCAAAATTTCCTCTACCGAAGAATCAGAACTCCAGGAAAATCCCAACGCATATTTCCCATTAAATTCATTCCAGGCATGATCATCAGTGTAAATCAATGACTTGTTAAAAGCCATATATTCATAGAATTTCGTCGGAATTTTTCCCTTAATATTGGGCAT
>JAGQVA010001591.1 GCA_020438265.1 Bacteroidota bacterium | reverse complement strand
CTTAGAGAATCACGGAGCAATTGGGCCAGTTGCTCACGGTCGAAAGCTTCAGCTTTTTCCAGATTATAAAAGCTTACCGTCCAGCAGATTTCTCCCTCTTCCGTGTCAGCGATGTACCAAAAGCCGGATTGGTCTTTCACCCAGTTAGGCTCAACATCGAGGTTATACACCTGATTCCGGATATTTTGAAAGTACCATGCACGATCGAAATCCTCTTCAGTGATTGTGGATTTTTGGGCAAACAGGGTAGATGCGCTGAGGAGGAATAATAGAAAACTGTATTTTTTGAAAAAATTCATTGATTTTTTTGTTTGAATGTAGGGACAAGGCATGCCTTGTCCCTACAGGGCATGCCTTGTCCCTACATGACAAATCCCTATATCACCTCAATATTCATCCTCATTTCCCGCAAAGGATGCAGGGCAAAAGTCGCATCCAGTTTCACCTCCTCAGCCTCATCAACCAAACTCAGCTGAAACTGTTTTGCCAGCATTTCCAAAATTAAAGGCCCTTCAATCATAGCCATATTCAGCCCAATACATTGTCTTTTCCCCAGTCCAAAAGGAATAAAGGCTGCCCGTGGAAGAATCTTCTTTTTTTCAACGGAAAACCTCTCCGGAAT
>JAGQVA010001590.1 GCA_020438265.1 Bacteroidota bacterium | reverse complement strand
TAGAAATCTTGGTACCAGCAGGAGAGTTGGAGTTTGAATATGAAGTTAGTATGAGGCTGAAGGGCAATAAAGTAGTCAAATCCGATCGCGTAAAATCCACTGAGTCGCTGCTATTTGTGGATGAAATGCCACGGTAGCCACTTTAACCCCCTCGCGCTAGCATCAGCTCCCCAATCGAGTTGAGGACAGGCCTCAAGAGGTGGGCTCGCGCAGGCCAGGCATTCGCCTCGCAAGGTTTCTACCCTCGGTAGAACGATTCCCAAGCTGTATAGCTTGGACTTGCGGGAGCCCACCTCTTGAGGGGGCGGTGCATGTGCGCGGGGGTAAAAATTTAACAAAAGGTAGTGTTTTGTTTACAGTCTGTCTGGTCCGTAGTCAGTCTACTGGCTACCGGATCATGGCAGATGTATGCACACATTTTTAAAACAAACAAAAAACAGTAATGAAAAAGAATAATTTAGCTATTGGATATTGGCTGTTGGCCCTGATTGCCACCATTTTTTTGCCCAATTTTACTCAGGCGCAAAAACAAAATCCTGAAGACGAATTGGCTCAGCTATTCGGTCCTTTAATCAACTTTGAATTTGCAGCTCCCATAGAGAGTGTAATAAAAAACTTTGGCG
>JAGQVA010001589.1 GCA_020438265.1 Bacteroidota bacterium | reverse complement strand
GTCTAAGCGACTCTGAGGCAAATAAAGACGTTTGGTCAAAACCTGTCAAACTTCACCCCAGAACTGTTCGTGGCGGTAGCTGGGACGACGATATGGATGCTTTGCGTAGTGCAGCCCGCACCGAATCCAGCATGGACTGGAAACGCCGTGATCCGCAATTACCCAAAAGTTTTTGGTGGAATACTGACTCGCCGTTTGTGGGTTTCAGGCTTATAAAACCTGCCAATCCGCCTTCTGCTGAAGAAATCAAAAACTTCTGGAAACTCACTCTGGATGAGTGATGCTAATTGAAATAGTATGTCTTATAGACCTTCCAGGTTTTAAAAACCTGGAAGGTCTAAAGAAAAAATAATCCCTCATAAAATTGAATTCTGAAACCTAAACTCTTATTCCCTATGAAAAAAAAATCTACTGAAAATTCCTCTCAAATTAATCGCAGGGATTTTGTCAAAAGTTCTGCCGTAGTCATGGGTGGTCTGATGGCCAGCCAACTACCGCTAAGTGCGAGTGCCTATGTAACGGGAGCTGATACCATCAAAATTGGACTCATTGGCTGTGGAGGCCGTGGTACCGGTGCCGCAGTACAGGCATTGAGCACCAAACAAAATATCAAGCTTGTTGCG
>JAGQVA010000157.1 GCA_020438265.1 Bacteroidota bacterium | reverse complement strand
TACCCAGGATCTGGGTTGGGAAAGTGGTTTGAATTTTGGCAAAACCGCCAAAATGCCGGATTTCATGCGAAATGATCCTTCCAAGAATCATTTTTATATGTTGCCTTTCCTATTGGGACTTTTGGGACTGGCCTGGCAATCGGTAAAGCGAGGAGAAGATGCCACCGTAATAGGTTTATTGTTTTTCTTTACCGGATTGGCTATTGTCATTTATCTGAATCAGTATCCGTCTCAGCCTCGTGAAAGGGATTATTCTTTTGCAGGTTCTTTCCAGACTTTTGCAATTTGGATAGGACTGAGTGTCATTGCCCTGTATCAGATGCTGGAAAAATTCCTTGGCAATACTTCGGTATATGTCGCAGGAATTCTTGCCCTGATAGCTCCAATTTTGATGGCAGCTGATGGTTGGGATGATCACTCAAGAGCAGGTCGGTATGTTGCTCCTGATTCTGCCTATAATCTTCTCAATTCTCTGGCACCTAATGCTGTGTTATTCACCAATGGTGATAATGATACTTTCCCCTTGTGGTATGCCCAGGAAGTGGAGGGAATCAGAACGGATGTCAGAGTGTTGTGTCTGAGTTATGTAAATACCGACTGGTATATTGATCAGATGTACCAAAAGGTAAACGATAGTGAGCCACTTCCGCTAAATTTGAAAAGAAGTGATTATCAGGGACAATCCAAACAATCACGTAGTTTTGGCGATCGAACCCGATTACCAATTCAGCTTCCTGCGGATGGTCAGTCTCTCCTGAATAGCGGTATTATTTATGAGTCTGATATGCCATTTGTAGAAGCTCCTATGAAGTGGAATGTGCCTACCCGTGGTAGTAAAGGAAATAAATATCTGGAGCTGAAAGATATTCTGATTCTGAATCTTTTAGAGAATGTTTCCAAGAATGACTGGGAAAGACCTGTCTATTTTGCCAACACGGTAACGCCGAGTAGTTTCCTTGGTTTGGATGATTATCTGAGATTGGAAGGGCTGGCGTATCGTATTCTTCCTGTGAAAAAGCCGAAAAAGAATGATCCTTATGATCCTTTCTCCGGTGATCTGGATCTGGAAAGAATGGATAAAAATATGACCGCATTCAGATACCGAAATCTGGATAAGGAAGGCATGTATTATGATGAAAATATCATCCGGATGCTCGGAAACTATTATAATACTTTCTATCGCCTGGGTAATGGTTATCTGCGTGAGGCTGAGGAATTAGAGGCTGAAAACAGCAGATTAAATGGTATCATCAATGGGAGTGACGCTGCTGCTGCAGATTCAGCCAGAACAGCGAAGCAAAATAATGATACAAAAATTGCTTCCCTTAAGGCTAAAGCCCTGGAGTCTATGAATTTTGCAGATGAAAAATTCCCTGTAAAATATGCTACTCCAGATCCATATATGATTGTTCGTAATGGTTTGATTTATGATCGTTTGGGAGAAATTGAAAAGGCCAACGAGTATTTTGAATATGGAAAAGAGCGTTCGCTCGGTACATTGAAGTACTATACTGAGGCTGGTGGATTCTTCCCCAAATCAAGAGAATATATGTTCCCGCTTCAAATGTTGCAGCAGTATTACCGTCAAAAAAATGATGTGGAAAAATTGACTGCACTTACAGAAGAAATGAATAAACTCGATCCGAGATTCCTCAAGGGACAGTAAATGAAATGAATTGTATAAAAAAAGGCCGGATGGAAACACCATCCGGCCTTTTTTTATATTGCTAATCGTTAAAACCTAAAGGCAATATTCGCCAGAAAATTGGTCCCTGCCTGAGGATAGTAATAATTTTCTGTATAAAGTTCGGTACCCAGCTTATAGCTGAAAGTATATCCATTAGGCTCATACATTTCATTAAAAAGATTATTGATAAGAAATCCGATACGGATTTCTTTGGCCCATTCGGGAGTAAGGGTATAATTGATTCTCAGATCATTTACCCAAAAAGGATCCAGGATACGTGATTCATTGGAGGTATTATCCAGGTATTGTTTTCCCACATATTTACTCACCAGGCTTATATCCATGCCATTGATAGGGCGGAAGGAAAGAGTCCCTCCCGCAATAACGTTGGGAGAGAAGGCAATATCAGTATTTTGGTAAAAATTGGACTCTACTTCGAAGGGATCATAATTGTAAATAATTTCCTCAAACTGAGCGATTTTATTACGACTGAGGGTGAGATTCGCTCCTAGCAATAAGCGATTGGGAACTAATTCTACCTGTCCAACGACCTCGATACCTGTGCGATAACTGTCTTCAACATTTTGCCTTACAGAAGCTCCTACATCGTTTAACTCACCATTGAGAACCAATTGATTTGTATAGTCCATCAAATAATAATTGACGCTACCTTGTATTCTGTCAGTTCCAAAGCGGTAACCAACCTCCAGATTTCGAAGTTCCTCGGGAAGGGGAATCCTACCAGCTGGCGCATCAATGAAATCATTTCTTACAGGTTCCCGGTTCGCCACACTGAATGAGGCATACACATTATTTCTGGAATTCAGCTGATAAGTGATACCAACCTTGGGATTGAAAAATGTATAATCCGCAGACCCCAAAATCAGTTGCTGGTCGCTGTCAATACCAGGGTTTAGTAGCGTACTGTCCCCAAATTGATACTGAATATTTCTCATTTGTAAATCTATGTAGGCAAAGAGATTGGGGATAAATTGATATGTTCCTTTCAGATAGGTATTAAAGTCATTTTTTAAGGCGCGATTGTCATAATACCGATCCCGGATATTGATGTCCCCGGCATACTGAGCCCAAATAATTTCTCCAAAATGATCGCCGTCGTATTGATTCCATCCTCCCCCAAGTGAGAGTTGTAATTTTTCATTAGGTGTGTAATTCGCTGAATAGGTGAATCCGTAAAAATCGTTGTCCAGCCAGCGTCTTCTGATCAGATCCGTTGTTGTGATCGTATCCATTCCGGAAATGAGAAATAAGTCCTGGACCCCATAATCTGAAAGAGACTCCCCATCCCGATATTGCTCATAATAGCCTTTTCCTTTGGTATAATGCGCTGCGAGGTTTAGATTTAAATGACTGATTGGTTCAACAGAGTATAACAGTTGATAGTGATTTTGCCAGTAATTATCGGTTTCGTTGTCATAGGTATAATAATTGGATTTACGGAGCGCTTCATCTTCCAAATAGGATTCTGGTACTCCCCACCAGGACTGATAGGTTTGCTCTTTTCCTGCAAAAACATTTAGTTTTAACAAACTCTTTTTCCCATAATATCCTCCAGAGACATAATAGGATTTTAAATCGGAAAACGCACGGTCTACCCATCCATCAGAGATTATATTGGATAACCTGGCATCAAGAGAAAATTTCTCCTTCATCAGTCCTGTACCAACACTCAATGTATTTCGCCATGTGTTAAAAGAACCATACGAATTGGAAATATCAGCATAAGGTTCATAATTAAGGGTGGTGGTCTGGATATTAACACTGGCGCCAAAAGCAGCAGCCCCGTTGGTAGAAGTTCCTACTCCACGCTGTACCTGAATATTATCAACTGAACTGGCGAAATCGGGCAAATTAACCCAATAAAGGGCATGTGCTTCAGCATCGTTCAGCGGAATACCATTGATGGTAACATTGGTACGAGTCGGGTCCGAACCGCGAATACGAATTCCTGTATATCCTACCCCTGCGCCTGCATCAGAATTGACTACTGTTGAGGGAAGCTGATTTAATAAAAAAGGAATATCCTGTCCAAAGTTGATTTTTTCGATTTCTTCCTGGTCAAGGCTTGAGTACGTGGTTGCAGTTTTTTCAGTAGCTCTGATAGAAGTAATTAATACCTCATCCAGTACGGTTTTTAATGGAATTAAATGAAATTCAAGGTTTGCATTTTGGCCTTCCAAGGTTATAGATCTTACTACCGAAAGGTAATTTTCAGCGGAAACAGCGATGTTGTATTTGCCTGGTTTTAAATTGCCAAAACTAAAGCTACCTGCCTGATTGACAGCTACTTCTTTATTAGTTTCGTTCATTGCTACTTTGGCATTTACAATGGGTTTCCCATTTGATTTTTGGCTAACAGTACCTGTGATACTCAACTGTGCCCAACTGAACACAGGAAAGCTCCAACACAAAAAATGAAGCAGAAAATGTCTCATTTAGATTAATTTTTTTTGGTTCTACACTACGGCCAGGGGATAGCCGCAAGATGCTTGCAAACCTGCTTTCTCCCTGCGCCCGAATTACCGGGATCAGGTTCAAAGGGTATGATCTCAGCCCTATGGGCACCCCTGATTATTCGATGCAAAGTTAGAAATAATATGATAGGAAAAAAACTTCCGAAACTTTCGTGAAAAGTCTAAAATATAGATAGATATTCCCAAAATTAGAATAAACGAATATTTGAAATATTTTTAATTCATACTGATATTCAATGAATTAAGTTCGTATTTGGTTATGGGGAATAGGGATTGCCTGATAGAGATACGTTCTAAATTTAAACTTGTAAAACCGATATATGAAATCTGGTAATCCCTGGAACTCCGCTCAAAAGAGCCAATCCTTTAGCTTTCCTTCCTTTCAAAACGATTCCAAAAAGAAAGCAGAATTTAACCATCCACTTTTCCCGATAGCTGTATTTATCATGGGGATAGTGAGTTGTTATACTACCGCACTGGGCCTTGAGCCTATGCTCGATAATTTGGTATTATCCTATGCCATGGCAATTGCCCTGAGTATTTTTATGGTGGCTATTGCTTTACAATTTCCTAAATCTTACCAAAATAAGACGCAGGGAAGGCTGATTGTAGGATATTCAATGGTAGCTATTTTCAGTGTTTTACTCAATTTCAATGCGATTTATGGCATCTTTTCTTCTGAAAAACTTCTTTATGAAGAATTGAAGGAAAATAAATCCAGACTTACTGCTCTGGCTGTAAAATCCAAAGAAGCACTAGATCAGCATTTTCAGGCGCAAAAAGTTAAGGAAGAATTGGATCAGGCGATGGGACTTCTGGAAGAGGAACGAACCAATCCTTACGATACGGGTTATGGGCAAAAAGCCCGCAGGATAAATCAGGAAGCAGTAATTCCCCTAAAAGCTAAATGGGCTAATATTCAGTCAAAGTTTAATCCAAGCATTCGCAAAATTGACAGCCTTACGACACATGCCCATACAGTCATTGATGAGGCTTTAGCCTCACAAAATTTTAAAGAGTATAAAAATGCGGTTGACGTCAGTATTGATGCTTACACTCAGGTTGGTGACCTGACCTCAAGTATGATTGATGATGGGAGTTTTTCTTATGAGCCAATAACGTTTCAACATCGGGACGTTGGAAATCTCAATCACTCATTATGGACATTAGGGCATCTGGGGGAAATGGAAGGGCGACAAGTATCAGCTGTTTTGGTATCGTTGCTTTTGGCGGTTTTGATTGACTTCATTGTCTTGTTTGTACTGATTTTATTACACAAACCTGGCGCAGAAACAAAAAAAGAGGAAAAAGAAGAAACCTCGGGACGGGTAACATTTAAGGATAAACCTGGCGCAATCCAGGTTGAAACATCACCGACTAATAGTATTTATGCTTTCAGAAAGAATCCTCAGGGCCAGTAAATCTGCCTTTCAGAGCCATTTATCCTTTTTCACCAACTAAACTCACTTACCACTATGAAATTTCAAGATCTGATTAATACTGGTTTTCCTCAGGAAATAGAAGCAAAAAGAAAAAGAATTCACCATCTGCTCTCAATCCTGGATGAACCAGGTCCAGACACTCAAATCAGTATAGATAAAGAAGCTTATCACCGTCTTTTTAAACCCAATTCTAACAGTAATTCAATGGAAAAAAAGTCTGAATCATATAATGGTTTCAACGATGAAACCGAGGAAAATAAATTTTTGGAGAATGAAATAGCTATGGAACTCGATGATGATTTTGAGTTGAAAACGAAGAATAACTCGTTTGAAAATGAGTCAACCATGATATGGGAAATTGATGAAAAGACAGAAGATAATAATGAAGAAGAGAATGAGGACGTTCCACTCGAAAATGAGCTTATTGTAGAGAATATGCATTTGCCTGTTGTAGTTGAAAAGCAGGAGAAAGAAGACAAAAATGGAGATTCTCCAATTATTTGGGAAGAATACACGGAGGTAGTTGAACAATCCGGGAGAGAAGAAGAAATGGTTGATATGCCTCCGGTAGAGTCGAAAGAAGAAATAACCAGGAACGTGAAAACCCACGAAGAAATTCTGGAGAAGAATACGAATTACGTTTTTATTTTCGGGTATACAGGTTCTGGAAAATCTACCGTTTTGACAGCCATCAATATGTATATGCGACGGCACTACCGGGTAATTTTGAATCAGGCAGGTAATAAGGATGGAATTAGATTGATCCATGAAATGATGCGAGACATTGAAAATGGAAGTTTCCCACAACCTACTTCTGTAGGCACGATTACCGAATATGATTCAGCGTTTGCTATCAATGGACAGGATGTGAACCTTACTTTTCTGGAAATGGCTGGTGAGGACCTGAAAAGGGTTGATGTTGAGGATGGGGAAGAGGGATTTCCTGATGAGGTGAAAGCATATCTTAGTTGTCCTGGAATTTCTATCTCATTTTTGATTGTGGCCGATTATGAAAGAGTGATGAATCGCACGGAAGATCGGCTTATTCTGCAGTTTTTGTCTTACCTCTATAATGAGGGCATAGATTTGTCAAGAGTAGGAGTAATTCTGAGTAAATTTGACCGAGATAAAACGGATAAAAATATCGAAGAAGTAATTAAAGAATATCTGCCACAGGTAGATAAATGGCTTACTTCCGATGAAATTTCGCACCCAAGGGTATTCCCTTTTAGTATAGGAGAAGTTGCTTCATTTATCAACCAAAAAGATCAAATCGCCCGCATAAATCTGGATGATTGCAGTGAACTGGTGCCCTGGTTACATCAGGTATTATCCCTTCCTGGCAATAATAAGAACCACCAAAACTCAGGGGGAGTGGTGAAAAAACTTGGAAAATTACTGGGGTGGAAATAATCAATATTAAATCCAGAAGACCCGGTAATAATGGAAAATAATTATTCAGTAGTATATCTTGCCTTTGGCAAAAGGGATGGGTTTGAAGTTCTTTTTCAGAGCAACGATCTGGAAGATTTTCAAACTCAGGAAGATCTGGATATGCTTTACAGTCTCATTCAACTTAAGCTGGAAGAAATCAGGATTTTTCCCGATTCAGAGATTCTTGGGGCGATACAATTTAAACATCATGGAAATTGGTATAAGGTTTTTACCTTATACCGATATACGCTGGACATATATAAAAGAGACGGATATTATGCAGGGGCGGTAGTGATGAAAAATAGTCAGGTCGATGCGGATCAGCTTTGGGAATTTTTACAAAATCTTTCCCAGAAATCATTTAGAAGAATCACTCATCAGCCTGATAATATGCAACTACCTGTTATTTCGCTTGATTCTGACTATGCATCAAGAGAAATCCTCAGTGAAGACCATAGTGCAATTATTCACCTGAGAGAAAAAGATGCCGAATTATACAGGCAGTGGATAAGTGAGATGATGGTTAGTAAAAAAGCTCTTTATCGTTTCGTTTATATTACTTCATCTTCAAAGGTCATTGATTTTTGTGATCAGAGGAAAGTCCGTATTGTTTATCATCCAGGCTTAAGCCCGGTGAGCATTCGTAAAGAAATGCCAGAAAGCAACTCAGATGAAAGAAATACAGATGTAAAAGAAGATTCGCTGATTTTTGAATATGAAGATGCAGATGATCATAGATGGGGAAAAAAAGAACATTCACGTAATAAAAAATCGCATTCTCTCACCCGGTTTTTTCGATTCTTTTCTCCTTTAAAATAAATGGTGGTTTTAAGGTGAGTTGCTTATAACCGGATATCTCAAAGCAGGTATCCGGATTTTTTGTTACATAGACAAATTTGTCTTTTATATGAGAATTCACTTGAGTTTCAAGGTAGATCTGATTAGCTTTCCTGATCAGATCTATGATTTTTTTATTCAAATATTTTATTCATACTTAGTAAACAGGCTATTATGTTTTCAGCTCAAACTTATACTGATCGTCGTAATCAATTGATGCAAAAAATAGATTCCGGAATCATTCTCTTACTGGGAAATGAAGAAAGCGGGATGAATTACGCCGATAATACTTATCATTTTCGCCAGGATAGTAATTTCCTATACTATTGCGGGCTGGATACAGCAAGTCTGGCGGCGGTCATTGATGTTGACGCAGGTACAACGACGATTTTCGGAGACGAACTAAGTATTGATATGATTGTCTGGACTGGTCCGCTGCCAACGATCAAAGAGCGGGCGTTGAAAGCAGGTATTCATCAGACAGCTCCTTATGCACAACTTGATCAGGCAATAAAAGAGGCTAAAAATAAAGGACGAACCATTCATTATCTTCCTCCTTATCGTCCTGAAAACGCGATTAAATTACATTACTTTTTAGACTATTCTCTGGCAGAAGTAGAACGAAATCATTCTGTAGAATTGATAAAAGCAATTGTCAGTCAGCGATCAATCAAAACTGAAGAGGAAATTACAGAGATTGAAAAAGGAGTTGCAATCACCAATGAAATGCACCTGACGGCAATGCGGATGGCTCGCCCGGGAATGACGGAAGCAGAAATAGTCGCAGCTGTCCTGGCTGTTCCACATAAACACGATTCTCATCTTTCTTTCCCTATTATTTGTAGTATTCATGGAGAAACACTTCATAATCACTACCACCACAATACACTGGAATCGGGTAAACTATTGCTGTTAGATGCAGGAGGAGAATCTACCATGCATTATGCGGGGGATATGACCCGGACTTTTCCCGTTGATCCAACTTTCACGGAGAAACAAAAGGACGTTTATAATATTGTGCTCAAAGCACTGAATACATCCATAGACCTGGTTAAACCTGGAGTTACCTATCGTATGGTGCATCTGGAGGCGGCCAAAGTTATTGCTTCTGGGTTAAAAGATTTGGGGTTGATGAAAGGAGACCTGGAAGAAGCGGTTGCGGCGGGTGCACATGCCTTGTTTTTCCCTCATGGACTTGGACACATGATGGGATTGGATGTTCACGATATGGAAGATCTGGGAGAGCAATATGTGGGTTATACAGATACCATGGCCAAAAGTACACAGTTTGGCTTGAAATCCTTGCGTTTGGGTCGTGAGTTGAAACCAGGATTTGTGCTGACTATTGAACCC
>JAGQVA010001588.1 GCA_020438265.1 Bacteroidota bacterium | reverse complement strand
CTCAGTATCCACAGAATCGAGAGGTTCAGTATCCGCCAAAACACTCATGCAAGTTTTCCAATAGATGGCAAACACTCCGGAATATGCAGTCTATGCAGTCGGATCAAGATTAGTTTCTATCGTCCACGGATCAGAATCATCATTTGCACAGCCTTGCCAGGGCTTGGTTAGTTCACTTCCTCCACCCTAATAATGTTCGTAATCAAGAACTTGCAGTGTTTTGCACGATCATATTATATGCAATGGCATATAATTCTCTATAAATTATTAAAGTTATATGCAAATGAATATAATTCCATATATTTGCGAATATTTATATCTAAATGCATATAATGAAGCGATTGGCGGAGTTTGTTAAAGAAAGAAGAAAGGAGGTGAATCTGGACCAGAAGGAGTTTGCGGATCGTGCAGGAGTGGCACTGACCGTGGTGAGAAAGATCGAGCAAGGGAAAACGAATCTCAACATGGATAAGGTGAACCAGGTTCTTCAGATGTTCGGACACGAATTGGCACCAGTCAACCGCAAAGATTTGTCAGATGAGAAAGGGAAGAGTTAAGTACAAGGATCACCTGGCAGGATTCATCACGGAGACCGATGAAGGTGAGTACACATTTCAATATGA
>JAGQVA010001587.1 GCA_020438265.1 Bacteroidota bacterium | reverse complement strand
TGGTAGTATAAAAAATATCTGCGTAACTGGCTGGATTGGCTCGATTGACCGAAAAATAGTTATCCGTAGCAATACTGATTCCCCCCATTGCTGCATTTCGAGTAGTGGTTCCACTGAACAGGTCTCCCAAAGCATGACTGGAAAATGGGCTGGAAGTTAATTCCTGTGCAGGTAGCCAGGCAGGTAGAGAAGCCAGCAAAAGCACGATTAATAAAATGCATTTATTCATATAAACAGTGAATTATCGAGTCAAAATGTAATGTATTCCTTTCAGGATGAGATTTGAGTCTGCAAAGTTGATGTTTTTCAAATGATTTTCAAAGAAACCCGAATCTCCGCCTGTGAGAAATACTTGAAGATCAGGAGAAATCTGGCTTTTATAGTACGAAATCATCCCTTCGACTTCGGCAATTATTCCCCATTGAACGCCGGATTGAATACTGGCTGTGGTACTATCTCCAATGAGAAGTACATCTGATTGGGACGAAACCAATGGTAACCGGGCCGTGAATTCATGCAAAGCACGAAATCGCATAGCCATTCCAGGAGCAATTCCTCCTCCTTTGTATTCTCCATTGGCAGTAGCGAAATCATAAGTTATTGCCGTCCCTGCATCGATGACCAA
>JAGQVA010001586.1 GCA_020438265.1 Bacteroidota bacterium | reverse complement strand
CAAACCGTTTATAGTCAATATAAGAGCTGATGAATTCTGTCAGCATGTCGCCCAACTCGTACATCTCATCCTCGGGAATATTCAGGGGAGAGCTAAACGTTTCCTTCAGTGTATCATAGTGATCGAGGACGTCATTATTATCTACAATTTCCCAGAGTTTTTCTATATGATCGTTCATTTGAGAGTTTTTAAGGTTGTGGCAATGTTAGTTAAAAATTGGATGTTTTGGGAGGAATTTTTGGGAAAAAAAATTGGGGGCTTGTTTGACCCCGTCGCACTAGCGCCGTCCCCCAATCGAGTTGAGGGCAGGCTCCCTCAAGAAGGGACTCGCGCAAGGCCCTGTCTTACATAAAAATATGCCGAAGGCATCTCTAATCCGTTAATGTCATCCTGCCAATTACCACGAATGTAAATACCTCCTGACCAGCATCAACAACGCCCCCTTGGACAAAGAGCATCAAAAGAAAAAGACTTTAGAGCGGCAGAATATCCCCCAGGAGACAGAGACGCATTTGAGTGAGGTGTTTGATTATATGGTGTATTATTTTTTGGATTCGTGGGGGAAGAGTTGGGGGCGGCACACTCCGGCCAGATTAGGAGGAAGAACTATCTAATTATAAAACAT
>JAGQVA010001585.1 GCA_020438265.1 Bacteroidota bacterium | reverse complement strand
TATACACTTAGACGCTTGTAAAACCTGAAACCAGCCATTTATAGACCAAATCTATACCCGGAAAATCGTACTTAATTTAATGTTTAGCTATTATGCGAACCTTACCTATTGCGGCCATTTTATGGATTTGGCTGGGATTGATGGCAACTCAGGTTTTTGCCCAACCCAAAGTTAGAACAGAAGATCATTTCTGGCGCAAGCGCGTCGTCAACCGGATTAGTTTAGTAGAAAAAGTGAATCGCCCGCTGGTGTATAAAGAGTCCAGCTATTTTTCAGGCGATCGTACCTTTACCGAAGACCAGGGAATCATTGAATCTTTGATTAATGGCATGAAAAAAGGGAAATATATTGCTTACCACCCGGATGACTGGAATCAAAAGCTGACGTATGAGGATGTGGTTAGTCGGATGCGTGATTTTGAACAGGCTTTGGTAGTCGAAGAAGATGTTTGGGGAGAAGAAGAAAGTATCATAGAGGAACCTCAGAAACAACCTCAGGAAAATGAATGGGCCTATGAGGACCAGCAGGACTGGGGAAGGGATTACCAGACGAGTTCAGAACCAGAACCCGCTCCCAAACCTCTGGACTTCGCTCCTTATGAAGAGGTTGTTCACATGGTGGAAGA
>JAGQVA010001584.1 GCA_020438265.1 Bacteroidota bacterium | reverse complement strand
GGCTGGATTGACGCGGATGAAACCGCTGCATTTTCATTTGGCTTTGGCTACCGGATCGATTCCGATGGGTTTTACTTATGCGATTATTGGGCAGATGGGGGTTGATAGTCCTGGTCTGGCGATAGGGCTGAGTGCGGGGTTACCTCCTGTGATTTGGATTGTGGTGAGGTTGGTGATGCGGAAGCGGTTTGGGTATTGATGATTTTGGGGAGAATAAATTTTCTCATTGGCCCGGACTAAAGTCGCGGGCCAATAGTGAGAAAAAAAATTGAGGAATAAATTCCTACACTATCGATATCTCCGATATAACAAAGGGGCGGGAATTTATTCCCGGAATCTTCTTCTTCCACCATTGGCCCGCGACTTTAGCTTCTTATTGGCCCGCGACTTTAGTCCGGGCCAAACAAAAAAAACTAAATGATTTTTCAAAACATATAGCTATGATTTCCCATCGCCCATATTCCCTTTCTATCCTGCTAATATTCATGTTTTTAGGAGGAATAATCCCATTATTCGCCCAGCACCCAGCCATCAACCAAATGAAAGCCAGCCTGAAAGAAAAAACATCCAGTTTCACCCTCACTAATCCCTCAAATACTTTCTCCCCCACCGAATCCGGCCCATTCC
>JAGQVA010001583.1 GCA_020438265.1 Bacteroidota bacterium | reverse complement strand
ATATGCTGTGTATTTGCCTATAGGTACAAAAGAACCCCAATTTTCACTTGAGGACAGCGAAAATACCTATTCCGTGGAATGGTATAATCCTCGTGCTGGTGGTCAGCTCATTAATGGAAATATTACAGAAATCAGTGGTATGGGAATTCAGCCTTTAGGCAATCCTCCTGTTGATCCAGAAAAAGACTGGGTTGTTTTGATCAGGATGAAATAAATAGACAGACAATCTCACGTGAAAATTTCCCACAGATCACTCAGATTTCACAGATAAATCTGGTCTCTAAGCGTTTAGATCCGTGAAATCTGTGCCATCTGTGGGAGAAATGTATGTCTAACAAATCTGTGGTAGAGAAACCAACATACAAAAATCCCTCTTCTCCAAAAGGAAAAGAGGGATTTATTATTTATCTCAAAAAAGAATTAATCTTCTTTTCTGGTTACTTCAATGGTGACATCTGCTTTCACTTCTTTGTGGAAGTGAATAGTGGCTGTATATTCACCTGTAGTGCGAATATCTTCAACCGTAATGGTTTTACGGTCAATATCATGTCCTAGCTCACTGAGTTTATTGGCGATCTGAATATTGGTTACAGAACCAAAGAGTTTTCCATCGGCACCAGCCAATG
>JAGQVA010001582.1 GCA_020438265.1 Bacteroidota bacterium | reverse complement strand
GGCGTACGCGCCAGCGGTATTTTTAATATCAAACTGATGAAATGCGGTGGCATTCATCAGGCCTTGCGCATCGCCGAAGTAGCCCGACTCGCACATTGCGATCTGATGTGGGGCTGTAATGATGAGAGTATTGTCAGTATTGCTGCGGGGCTTCATGTGGCATTTTCTTGTCCGCACACAAAGTACATTGATCTGGATGGGAGTCTGGATCTGGCTACAGATGTGGTTTCAGGAGGATTCGTGATTCGCGAAGGGGTGATGTATTTGACGGATAAGGCGGGGTTAGGGGTAACAAAGATTTAACTATTGCCTCGGGTTAAAACCGCGAGGCAATAATGGTAAAAAACCGATGCTTAAGCATCAGAACAAACTGTCTCTTCCAGAGACTTATTAAATCAGCCCACTATTGCGTCCGGGTTTTAACTTATTGCGCCGGGTTTTAACCCGGCGAAACTATAAATAAAAAAATATCCTATCCCCCCCACTTCCGCAGCTGCTCAATAATCTCAAAATCCTGCTCATTCTTGATCAGGGCCCCTGCCATCGGAGGATTATTCTCTTTCAAATTTACCGCTTCCAGCTCCTTGAGGGAAATTCGCTCCAGCAGCAAGATCTTGATCCAGTCTA
>JAGQVA010001581.1 GCA_020438265.1 Bacteroidota bacterium | reverse complement strand
TATCAGCTGGCAGGATGCCGTTGCGTACTGCCGGTGGCTGAGCTGGAAAACGGGCAGATCTTACAACCTGCCTACTGAAGCGCAGTGGGAATACGCAGCTATAGGAGGCCACAAGGCCGGAAAAAAAGATGAAGAAGGATCCGCTTTTGCTCCATTCCTATACGCCGGCAGCGATGCCTTGGAGGATGTCGGCTGGTTTCTTGGAAAATTTGAGGGTAGGCCGATGCAGGATTACAGCACGAAACCTGTCGGAAGGCTCCAACCTAACGAACTAGGTTTGTACGACATGAGCGGTCACGTCTGGGAATGGTGTGCGGATTGGTATGATGAGCAGTGCTACTCAAAACGGGCAAAGGAAGGCTTGAAAAAAGGCCCCGCAGGACCTGAGCATGGTGATTCACGCGTGTTGCGCGGCGGCGGCTGGTATCGTTCGGCACGCAACTGCCGCGTGGCCAACCGCTCCAGTTACGATCCCGGATACCGCAATTTCAATACGGGCTTCCGGCTGGCGGATACCAGCTTATAATATCATAGAATCAATTCTTCGCCCCACTAAATCGAAGAATGAATGAAATGGCGCACCATGAAAAACACTCAAAATCAGCAAACCCTGCCCAGCACCCTTTCTTTCG
>JAGQVA010001580.1 GCA_020438265.1 Bacteroidota bacterium | reverse complement strand
ATTGCCGGCGGGGATTCTGTAATTTATGGGGGCGCGGCGTTGGATCATCCCACCGGCAGGCGGGAACAACCGTTCGCTCCCAGGTGGTCATACACCTATAATACCCTGCGTTTCGAGTACGCTGCTTCCAGTTTCGAATATCCTTCTGCAAACCAATATCAAGTCTTACTGGAAGGATTCGATAAAGACTGGTCAAACTGGACTGAGGAGACCCAAAAGGATTATACCAACCTCTCCGAAGGAGAATATATTTTCCGGGTTAGAGCCCAAAATGTTTACCAGCACCTCAGCGAAGAGGGCCGGTTCAGGTTTTCAATTCTCCCGCCCTGGTATCGCACCTGGTGGGCTTATGCGCTATATTCAGCACTTGGTCTTGGAATATTGATGACGCTCATTCGTTATCGTGAAAGGACGCTTCGGGCGCGTACCGTGGAATTGGAAAGGGCTGTCTCCGCGCGGACAGACGATCTAAAACAGGAAAAAAGGAAAACCGAGGAGCAGGCTGAAGAATTAAAAGCACTGAGCAACCTGAAATCCCGTTTCTTCGCCAATATCTCTCATGAGTTCCGCACCCCTTTAACGCTCATTCTTGGGCAAATTGACAGCGTTCTCCCGGATTTAAAAAAGGAGCGCAATATTC
>JAGQVA010001579.1 GCA_020438265.1 Bacteroidota bacterium | reverse complement strand
AGAAGGGAAATTGACTAAAAAAGCCCATGCAACGGTTTATTTCAACGGAATAAAAGTGCACCAGAATCAGCAGATCAATCAGGTCTGGGGCGGTCCTAACTCTGGGCTTGATGGAGGAAATGATGAAGGAAAAGGAATTACAGACACGCCTGGTGGATTAAAACTTCAGGCTGAAGGGCATAATGTGCTTTATCGCAATATCTGGATTGAGGAACTGGATTTGGCTGAGGCTGATACTGATTTTTAATATCCCACATTCATTTCAAAAAATGTATTCATTGGCCAAGATTGAAGATCCCTCACCCTAAAGGGATTCGGGATGCCCCATAAATGGGAAGAGGTTCATTCGCCAAATTGGCGAAATTGATCAAATACCACAATTCGTGGGCATCCCGAACGGAGCTTAGCGAAGAGAGGGATCTTCATAGGTTTCCTTCTTCAATTGAAGAAAATTATTTTTTTCGTTTTTATATAAGGCATTCTCTACCTAAAAAGGACTAACTATGACAAAAACATTTCTCTTTTTCCTCATTTCCTGGCTTCCATTAAGTTTATTCGCGCAAACAGGGAAAGTGTATGACAACCTTTCCATGAAAAGCGAAATTCTAAAAAGTGATCGTAAATTTGCCGTTTACCTGCCG
>JAGQVA010000156.1 GCA_020438265.1 Bacteroidota bacterium | reverse complement strand
CAGGCTATCCTATCCTTTGACGTGAAGTCTAGGATCCTGATAACGCCCGTGAACGGACAATACTTTATAGTCATCAAAACCAGTGGGAGAAGAGCGAAGATGCCATTTGCCAAAAATAGCTGTTTGATATCCTTGTTGTTTTAAGGCTGACTGGGAGGTAAACTGACTCCCGTCAAACTCTTGTCCAAGAATGCGGACTCCATTCTTATGGCTATATTTTCCCGTCAGAATTGTAGCCCGGCTGGGGCTGCAAATGGAATTGGTACAATATACATTTTCAAATAAAAGGCCTTCCGCCGCCAACTGGTCAATATGACGGGTTTGGGCATAAGGCGCCAATATTCCTCCATAGGCACTAATCGCCTGAGTGGTATGGTCATCCCCCATAATAAACAGGATATTAGGGGCAGAATAGGACACAGGAGAATTATTGGCAGAAAGACACCCGGTCAGCAGGAAAGCAATAATGATAGAAAAGGTAAATCGATTCATTTGGGATTTCAGCTAGCGTATGTGATAATACCTATTCATTCTTCAAAAGATGATATGTACTATGCTGAAATCTCAGGGTCAGGGAAAGGAAAAACACGGAGATGCGGAGATAGATAATTTGTCATCAATCCCTCCGTATCTCCGTACCTTCAGTATTTTTCCTTAAAACAGGTCCTATTCTCCCTGAATCAAATGAAAAGCCCCTTCCACCAAAACTGTCTGCCCCGCCGAAAAATCATCGGAATTTAAAATCTGAACAAAACCTTTTTCCCTTGGACCTGTGATTACTTTTATTTTTTCAAATTGATTGATTCCTTCTTTTTTTCCTTTGCTCACCAGGACAAAGCTCTGATTGTCTACTTCTACAATCGCCTGCTCGGGTAAACCTTTGGAAGCATATTCATCTGTAATGATATCTGCCTCGACAAACATACCAGGCACAAAATCCGGGGCATTCTTATTCTCTTCCAGATGACCATGTACCCTGACTACGCGGTTTTCACCTACGACCTCTTTTCCTATCAGATGAACTTCCGCATTAAAAACTTCAGTACTCGCATCGGGAATTCTAAACCTGATTTTTTGTCCTTCTTTTACCTTGAGAATATCTTTTTCAAAGACGTTTAATTCAAGGTGCATGTGGTCGGTATTGACAAGTTCTATGGCAACATCTGTTGGATTGAGGAACATTCCTTTCATTGCATTAATGGAAGTGATGTGTCCGGTAACCGGCGCGTAGATAGAAATAGAAGAACTTAATTTCTCGGGAACCAGTTTCTCCGCTGAAATACCCATCATAGAAAGCCTTTTTTTCAGCCCTTCCATTTGGGCGAGTGTTACCTGATAATCAGATTCTGCTTTGAGAAATTTCTTTTGCGAAGCAATATTTTCCCCGGCCAGTGTTTTCTGTCTTTCATAGTCTGACTGAAGATAGGCCAGTTGTGCTTTGGCTTCCAGGTAGTCCTGCTGCATTTGCACAAATTCAGGGTTTTCGAGGGTAAATAATAGCTGCCCTTTTCGGACTTTTTCACCCGGAATTAAATCGATAAATCGCACATATCCTCCTGCATAGGCGCTTACCTGGGTATGGTTTTTCACAGGAACCTCAATCATGCCGGTAGAGCGGATATGGCTGGCGAAGTTATAATCAACCAGCTGTCCCAGCTTCATTTTAGCTAATTCAAATTGCTTATCCGTGATTTCAATAAAATCCGAGTCTCCCATTTCAGCAGGAGCATTATCTCCGATTTCTATGGGTTCGGAAGCTTTATTGCCGCAATTCATCAGCAGAATACTGATCGTTAGCAGAGTAGTAATATGTATGATGATATTTTTCATTTTCAATGATGTTGGAGAATTATACAAGCAGTTCTAATTAGTTAAGTAATTGATATCCAGGATCGTCCAGTTGTATTGAATCAGATTATCCAAATAGTTTCGATTCATATTTCGGGCATTTTCCAGTGAGAGGATGTATTGTAAAAAATCTATTTCCCCGGCCTGGAATGCTCTCCCGGAAGTGGTTATGATTTGTTCTGCCAGTTGCTTCCCTTCCTGTTCATAAAAGGTCAGGGTCTGACTGAGGCTGTTGAGTTGAGCCAACAACTGTTTCTGAGTTTCTTCCAGTCTGATCTTTTCATTTTGGGCTTGTTGCTGGACAATCAGTTCATTGGTTTCGGCAGCGCGTACATTTGCCTTGCCAGCCTTTCGCCAGAGGGGAATACTCATTCCGACCTGAAATCCATTATAAATTCTGGCATTATTGGCCTGATTGGTTCCGGCGAAATACTCAAGCTGAAGCTGAGGCAAAAGCTGTTTTTTCTGCACTTTGATATCGCTGGCGCTAACCTCAGCTGCTGCCTGATACCATTCCAAAGCCGGATGATTCGCCAGATCGGTTTCCATAACAAGAATCGGCTGAAAGGAAATATTATCAATTTGAAAATCTTCTCCCGTTTGCACCCATTTACCCAATTCCTGATAACCAGCCTCGATATTCCCTTCAGATTGTTGTATTTGGAGGGTTATTTCCTTTTGTTTGGTCTCCATCGTCAGCTTTTCCAGATAATTGGTTTCCCCCGTTTCAAAACGTCGATTCGCAGCATTAACTAACTGGCGGTAAAGACTATCGAGGAAGAGGTTATTGGCCTTGACATTTTCCCAGTACAAAATGCCGTAATAAGCTTTGGCAACTTCTCTTCTGACGATGCGCTCATCCAGCTTTAATTGCTGCTCTTCTAACATGACCTTCTTCTGATTCAGATCTTTTTGAGCGCGATATACACCGGGTAAATGAAAACTTTGCGTAATTCCCGCCACAGATAAAGGGCTGCCATTTTCCGCAATATTATTTTGGTCATGGCCGATATAGATTCCGGTATTGCCTATATTCTGCCCAACAGGGACCATTTGGCGACTCCTTTCAATGGCCAGGGTTTGTCCCTTTAGTCCGGCATTGTTTTCCAAGGCTAATTGGGTAACAGCTTCCAGGGACAGGGTAGTCTGAGCCTGGGATTGAATGGTCAGTCCGGTGGTTGCCATCATCAGGATCATAAGCACTTTCCCGCTGACAAACTGTTTATCCGTTTTTCTCTTTGGGTCAAACATGGCATAAAGAACCGGCAGTACCACAAGGGTTAAGAAGGTAGCTGAAACCAGTCCTCCAACCACAACCGTAGCCAGAGGCCGTTGTACCTCTGCACCCGCTGAAGTAGAAATCGCCATTGGCAAAAATCCCATCGCGGCAGCCATTGCCGTCAGCATGACAGGACGCAGGCGCTGCTGTGTACCAACAATGATTCTTTTATACAGATTGGTCATTCCATGTTCTTTTAGCTCCTTAAAATGTTCTATCAATACAATCCCATTCAGCACGGCAATCCCAAACAGGGCAATAAATCCCACTCCGGCAGAGATACTAAAAGGCATTCCCCGGAAATAAAGTAACAGTACCCCGCCAACTGCTGAAAGCGGAATAGCAGTGTACACCATCAGCGCTTCCCTGACTGACTGGAAGGCAAAATAGAGCAAAAGGAAAATCAGCACTAACGCAATGGGTACTGCCACTTTCAATCTTGCCCTGGCATTACGCAGGTTCTCAAACTGCCCTCCATAGGTGATATTATATCCTGTAGGAATGTTTATTTCCCTGTCGATAATGGTTTGTACATCCTGCACGACTGATTCCAGGTCGCGGTTACGAACATTGACACCCACGACAATCCTTCGCCTTGTATCATCTCGGGAGATCTTGGCAGGGCCTTTTGAGTATTTGATTTCGGCCAGTTCGCTCAGCGGAATTTGACGGCCACTGGGCAAGGTGACAGAACTCTTTCTGATATTGTCAATATCCTTTCGATAACCCTCATCATAGCGAATGACAAGATCAAACTGTTTTTCTCCTTCAAATACACTTCCAGCAGTTAATCCCGCAAAATTCATCGTAAGAACCCGATTAACCTCCTCGATATTGAGCCCGTATTTGGCAATATTTCGCCGGATGTATTTCACTGACATTTGCGGTAAACCTTCCACTTTCTCTACCGAAATATCCGCTGCTCCTTCCACGCCTTCGATAGACTTTTTGATTTGTTGAGCCATTTGATTGAGCACACTGAGATCTTCACCAAAAATTTTAATGGCCAAATCAGCTCTCACGCCTGTAATTAATTCGTTGAACCGCATTTCAATGGGTTGGGTAAATTCGTAGTCAATTCCGGGTAATTCTGACAACGCTTCCTTGAAAGCATCCGCCAATCCATCCTTCGAATCTGCCGTGGTCCAGACTTTGGGAGGATGAAGGGTAATAATGACATCACATTCCTCCATGGACATGGGATCGGTAGGCACTTCTGCGGCGCCAATTCTCGTAACCACCTGTTTGACTTCCGGAAATGTTTTGAGAATAGTCTCAATCTGAGTCATGATCTCAATGGTATTTGTCAGCGTGGTTCCTGTTTTGAGCACCGGCTGAATTACAAAATCACCTTCATCAAGCGTTGGCACAAATTCTCCTCCCATGGTTGAGAAAATGTACATAACCGCGATAAGTAAAGCTACGGCCATACTCAAAACCAATCCTTTAAACCGCAAGACCCAGGTGATAGTGGGAGTGTAAAGCCGCAGTAAAAAGTTGATAATCCGTACAGAGATGTTTTTCTCACTTTGTTTGTCAGGTTTGAGAAATAGCGCAGACATTACCGGTACATAGGTAAAACAAAGGATCATGGCACCGATTAAGGCAAAACAGAACGTGAGCGCCATCGGGCGAAACATTTTTCCTTCAACTTCTACAAGAGAAAGAATAGGGATAAACACAATCATGATGATCAACTGCCCAAAAACAGCAGAACGCATCATCTTGGTAGCACTCGAAAAGGTAATTTTATCCAGTAGATTTCTGCGTTCTTCATTGTCCACGGATCGGAGCTTATCCCCTTGCCGGGTAATCTGATAAGCGATATACTCAACAATGATGACCGCTCCATCGATGATAATTCCAAAGTCAATCGCTCCCAGACTCATCAAATTGGCCCCTACATCAAAAATATACATCATCGACAAAGCAAAAAGCAGCGACAATGGAATCACTGATGCCACGACCAGACCGGAACGAAGATTTCCCAGTAAAAGGACCACAACAAAAATGACGATCAAACAACCGAGAATCAGGTTTTCAGCAACGGTAAATGTCGTTTTGCCGATGAGTTCGCTTCGCTCAAGGAAGGCATTGATATAGACTCCTTCGGGAAGGGATTTTTGAACCTGTTCGACACGATCTTTCACCCTTTCGATAACCGCTTTTGAATTGGCATCTTTGAGCATCATCACTTGTCCCAAAACTTTTTCCCCTTCGCCGTTGGCAGTAATGGCTCCAAAACGGTTGGCAGCGCCAAAATGAACGGTGGCTATGTCCTTCACATAGATCGGCATGCCCCCATTATTTTTGATTACGATATTCTCAATATCCTCCAGAGACCCGATCAGCCCTTCGCCACGGATAAAATAACTCTCATTGGTCTTTTCGATATAACCTCCTCCCGCGACGCTATTATTTTTCTCCAAAGCAGTAAATACCTCCGGAACAGAAATATTCATCGCCCATAACTCATCGGGGTTAACGGCTACTTCATACTGTTTGAGTTTCCCTCCCCAGGTATTGACTTCTACAACACCGGGAATCCCCGAAAGTTGGCGTTTGACAATCCAGTCCTGAATCGTCCGCAAATCAGTGATGGAATAACGGTCTTCATAACCAGGTTTTACATCCAGAATATACTGGTAAATTTCTCCCAGCCCAGTCGAAACCGGTCCCATAAAAGGGCTACCAAACCCCGCAGGAATCTTTTCCTGGGCGCTTTTAATCTTTTCCGCGATAAGCTGTCGGGGAAGATAAGTTCCCATATTATCCTCGAAAATGATGGTTACCACCGAAAGTCCAAATTTGGAGATCGAGCGGATTTCCTTTACTCCAGGCAAGTTTGCCATTTCCAGTTCGACCGGATAAGTGATAAACTGCTCTACATCCTGCGTCGAAAGATTCCGCGTAGTAGTAATGACCTGCACCTGATTGTTGGTCACATCAGGAACCGCACCAATGGGAATATTCATCAGCGCGTACGTCCCAAAGCCAACAATCCCGAGGGTAAATAATAAAACAATCAGCTTGTTGTGGATACTGTAGTTGATAATTCGTTCTAACATTATTTCCGAAATAGGTTTGTGTGATTATTTCGGAATAAAGGTAGGGAAGGAAGCTAAGGATTAGCTTAGGGTTTTCTTAAGATTGGCTTAAGATTGGGAACCATATCCCAAAAACCGTCCCAACCCCCACCTCACTCTCCACCTCAATCTGAGCATTGATCATCTGCCCCGCTTTTTGAGCAATGGAAAGCCCAAGGCCAGTACCCTTAATCTCAGCATGATTAAACTCTTCCGAACGGAAAAAAGGATGGAAAATATTCTCCAGATCTGAGGCTTGAATGCCGATCCCATTGTCTTTGATTTTGCAAATCATTGCCTCTCCTTCCCGTGAAACGGATACTTCAATTTTTCCGCCTTCCGGGGCATATTTTACCGCATTGCTGATAATATTTTCCAGAATTAAATCTACATAATAGGGATCGGTATGGATCGAATCTGAAGTGCTGGAACTGACATTCACTGATAGTTTTTTCTGCTGAATGGGGGATTTTAAGCGCTGCAACACATTATCAACCGCAATTCTCAAATCTACTTCCTGCCTGGATAGTTTCAGATTTGATTTGTCGAAACGGGCGAGAATGAGCAACTGATTGACAATTTTGTTGATTCGGTCTATTTCGTCAATGCTGGACTGAATTTTACTTCTGTACTCTTCTTCTGTTCGAGGTTTACGAATCAATACTTCAAGGGTCCCTTTGATTACAGCCAGCGGTGTGCGCAACTGATGTGATGCATCGGCGGTAAACTGTTTTTCCCGCTCCATGGCGCTTTCTATACGGTTGAGTAATTCATTGATGGAAGAAGCCAGGGTGTGAAGTTCGTCTTTGTTTTGGGGCAGAGGGACACGTTCATTGAGGTTGTTCCGGGTAATGGTCCCGGTGGTATTGGTAATCGCTTTGACAGGGATAATACTTCGTCCTGCCAAAAACCGGGTAATGCCGAATAAGCCCAATAATACAATGGGAAAGAGCAATAAGAGTGTATTTTTCAACTTATTTAAAACCACAATTGCGCCTTCCTGAGACATCGCCGTCAGGATATATCCTTTAAAAACCCCTCGCTGTTCAATCGGAATCTGTACCTGCCGGATGGCTTCATTATTGAGTTTTGTATCAAAATGGGTGTCTGATTTTTTTTCAGAATGGAAGATGAGTTCTCCTTCTTTAAGGTTGGGAGATTTGTCCATGAGTCGTCCCCGGGCGTCTACAATCTGAATAAAAACCGGGTTAACCTGAATCGCCCGATGCTCCCGTTCTTCCCACTCTCTTTTATTGACAAATAAAATACTGTCATTGACGACGTAAATTTCCTTGGTGTGTTTATGTGCTTCATAAGCCAGATCATTGTCTAATTCCCTGTAAACGGCTGTATGTACAACCCAATAAATCACAAAAAAAACCAAAGCCATCACCGTTGCCGTAGCCAGCATATAATAAAAGGCGATTCTATTTTTAAAAGACAAATTCATAGGTCTTTGGCTATATAACCCACTCCCCGAACGGTCTGGATATAGTTTTCGTCTTTGGTTAACTTCAGTTTTTTTCTGATCGCGTTGATATAAACATCTATGATTCCGGTGTCATAATCAAAGTGAATATCCCAGACACTTTCAATGATCCGGGTGCGGCGGCAGACTGTTCCTTTATTGCGCACCAGAAATTCAAACAGGGCAAATTCTTTCTGAGTTAAAAAAATTTCCTCTTCATTCCGCCAAACCTGATGGGCAGAAATGTCCAGCACAATATCTCCAAGAGTAAATGTTGAGTGTTCGCCGCTTTTGGGACGAAGCTGAACTTTGATCCGCTCCAGCAATTCCTCAAAATGAAAGGGTTTTTTGATATAGTCATTGGCTCCTGCACGAAGCCCTTCGACGGTATCCTGAACTGTATCTTTAGCGGTAAGAAAGATAACCGGTGTATTCCCCTTTTCCTGGCGGAATTCTTTGACAATATCAATCCCCGGTTTTCCCGGTAACATCCAATCGACCAGTAATAAATCATAATCATTCGCCAAAGCCCAGTCCAGGCCTACAGTGCCATTATTCGCCACATCTACCGAATAGGCTTCCTCTTCCAATCCCTGTTTGACAAAGTTGGCAATCCCCGATTCGTCCTCGATGATCAGAATTCTCATAAAAACAAAAATACGAAAGAATAGGAAGTGTTTTCTTAAGAGTTGCTTAAAATGTGGACAGAGGCCATTTTTCGCAACGAAATGAAAAACGCGCCTTATTCATCCCGAAGATTATGAGCCGGATTATTCGACGTACTTTTTAATGTCTGAAAGCTAATCGTAACGAGTAACAAAACCGTAACCAATCCCAAAGAAAGTACATATTCAACTGGCGAAACATCTACCCGATAAGCAAAATTCTGCAACCAATCTTTCACCCAGACATAACTCACCGGAATAGCCACAATTCCTCCCAGAATCAACACAATCAAATATTCCTTCCCGATCAGGTGAATCAAATCTTTCAAATTTGCCCCTAAAATCCTGCGAATGGCAATTTCCTTTGTCCGGGTTTGGAGGGAATAAGCTATCAAACTGAAAAGTCCCAGAATCGCGATAAAGATGGCCAGCAAGCTAAACGAAATCATGAGCTTTAACTGCACGCGTTCACCTTTGTAGAGCTGATTATACATATCATCCAGGAATTGAAATTCCATAGGGTAAGCAGGGTACATTTCGTCCCAGGCTTTTTGAATTCCCGCAATGGTTTCCTCCATATTTTGGCTTTCTACTTTCAGGAGAAAAGTACGCAGCCAGATTTGCTCCACGACCATCAAGGTTGGATCAACCTTGTTTTTCAGGGTTTCCTGATGGAAATCTTTCACAACTCCGGTTATTGGTCCAGTAGCCAATTCAAAACCTCCGATAGCAAAGTTGATTTGTTGTCCAATTGCCTCTTCCGGTTTCTCCCAACCTAATTTCCGTACAGCGGTTTCATTAATCAGATAATTACGGGGTTGTTGATTCAGATACTGAGCAGGAGTAAAATTTTCGTCCAACTGAGGCGGCCCGGTAAATACATAACTACCACTCCGGTCTTCTCCGGCAAGCAATTCCAGTCCCATCGTTTCTAAAAAC
>JAGQVA010001578.1 GCA_020438265.1 Bacteroidota bacterium | reverse complement strand
GTGTTGCCGTAATGCTGATGCTGGCCGAGAAATTGAAATCGGCCAACAAGAATAACAACTACTTATTCATTGGTTTTTGTGGTGAGGAGCGAGGACTTTGGGGTTCCAATTTTTTCACCAAAGAGCCAACGCTCTCGTTAGAAGACGTGAACTACATGATAAACATGGATATGGTGGGCCGTTTGAACGAAGAGAAAAAATTGGCCATCAACGGAACCGGAACTTCGCCCGTTTGGAAAGAAACATTGGAAAAACTGACCAATGGAAGGTTTGACCTGGTGCTTTCTGAAAGTGGTGTTGGTCCAAGCGACCATACCTCTTTTTACCTGAAAGATATTCCGGTGCTGCACTTCTTTACTGGCCAACATGAGGATTATCACAAACCTTCTGATGACGTTGAGAAGATCAATTTCGAAGGAATGGAGATGATCGGAAACTACATCTTCAGCATCATCTCTGAATTAGATGATGATGGGGAATTGGCTTTCACCAAAACCAAGGAAGAAGACCAGGCCAACACTCCGAAATTCAGTGTAACACTTGGTGTTGTTCCAGATTATCTGTTCGATGGTCAGGGAATGCGCATAGCTGGTGTTAAAGAAGGCCGAACGGCCGATAATGCAGGCCTGTTGGAAGGCGATA
>JAGQVA010001577.1 GCA_020438265.1 Bacteroidota bacterium | reverse complement strand
TACGGTGCAGTAAAAATGAACATCGATACCGATACACAGTGGGCGTTCTGGGATGGAGTAAGAGCTTATGAAGCTGCTAACCACGACTACCTCCAGGGACAGATTGGTAACCCTGAAGGAGAGGACAAACCAAACAAGAAAAAATACGATCCACGTGTATGGCTGAGATCCGGTGAGCAGGCTATGATCAAGCGTCTGAGAGTCGCTTTTGAAGACCTGAACGCGATCAATTCCAACGGATGATATTGACAATTTGATTGATAAATTTGGGGCAGACCTTTTTGGGGTCTGCCCTTTTTTGTATGTCATCATTTTTTATCATTTCGCCGCTTTGAAAAACGGCGCAATGATATGGGGCCTGTCATTCTGCCGAATGAGGAGCTTGTTATCCTCAGGATAATCCAGAATCAGGCTTTTTTGCGCCGTTTTTTAAAGCGGCGCAGAAAGCAAAACAGCTCAAACTCCCTAATCCACTACCCATCCTAAAATATATACGATTCAGATAATTATGGATAAAAAATATTATTATGATTCGTATGTTTGTATTGTACTCATCCAACAACTCCGTTCAATCGACCCAAAACAAAGAAAAGCATCTTTGTATTATCCCCTTTCCAATCCCCAAACGCCATGAAAAAACAC
>JAGQVA010001576.1 GCA_020438265.1 Bacteroidota bacterium | reverse complement strand
AATCCTCGATGCCGAAGCCGAAAAACGAACCCTCGAACTCAAAGCTGAAGCCCAGGCCAATGCAACCCGCCTTCAGGCGGAAGCAGAGGCAAAAGCCAACGAATTATTGAAAGAGTCTCTTTCAGAAGAGGTGCTGAAGTATCGCGCCATTGAGGCATTTATCAAGCTATCTTCTTCTCCCAATACTAAGTTGTTGATTAATCCCAGCGGGATTCCGCTTTGGGGTTTGCCGCAGGATTTGATTAGTAGTGATAAGCCTTAGCTTTAACAATTTGGTTCTTTGACAATTTTTGTGGAGTGTTTGAATTTTACCACATAGACACAGAGAAAATTATTTGTTACGCTTAAAGAAGAAAGAAAACATAGAAGGAAAAAGGCGAAGAAAATTGACCCCGGATTTTCTATGATTTCTTATTCCTAATCGCAGTCTATGTGACCTATGTGGTGAGATAAGTGCTTGCCTCAACATTTGTCAAAGAACCACATTATTTTAAAAACAAAATTAGTTCTACTCCCTGAGTCTTAGTAATTTACCCTAAGACTTATGGAAAACCTATTCAAAATAAGAACCTGTTTTTTATACTGGCTAATCATCCTTATTAGCATTCAGCTTGTGAAATCTCAGGATGACCAGCAATATCAT
>JAGQVA010001575.1 GCA_020438265.1 Bacteroidota bacterium | reverse complement strand
CAATTAAGCTCAGTAAACAATGCTGATACCTTCACCTTCCTACTGAGTTTCAATCCCAAAATGGTCCAATTAAGCTGATGAATGATTCTGAATAGTCTCCATCTTTAAGTAGTTTCAATCCCAAAATGGTCCAATTAAGCTGACCAGTTTCGCCCCAATAATCCGTTCCCTCGCCAGTTTCAATCCCAAAATGGTCCAATTAAGCTAATTGACTGGGAAAAATCAGAGCTCAGGTTTTCCCCGTTTCAATCCCAAAATGGTCCAATTAAGCTCCTCATCATATCCAATTTCGTCCATAACCTTACCTTGTTTCAATCCCAAAATGGTCCAATTAAGCTCTATGTTTGAAAAAAAAGACTATGCCGTAAGTAACGTTTCAATCCCAAAATGGTCCAATTAAGCTTGCTCAAGGAAAATATTATATGCTCGTTGCTTCATTGTTTCAATCCCAAAATGGTCCAATTAAGCTCCGGGAGAAAGAACCCAGATTGGCTTTATTCCTACGTTTCAATCCCAAAATGGTCCAATTAAGCTACACAAGGTTAAAACAATCAAATACCGCTTTGTCAAGTTTCAATCCCAAAATGGTCCAATTAAGCTGACTTCTTATAAAGTTCAGATCCTTGAGCAAAAACGTTTCAAT
>JAGQVA010001574.1 GCA_020438265.1 Bacteroidota bacterium | reverse complement strand
AGAAAACGACTCATTGATTACGCTGTGGCAGGATAAAAAATCCAGACTTTCAGGTCTTCGGATTGGACAATATGGCCAATTGCAGGAATGGAAAGAAGATATTGACGATCCTGAAAATAAACATCGCCACGTTTCTCATTTGTTTGCTCTCCATCCTGGGAAACAAATTAGCCCTGCCCAAACACCGGAACTGGCCGAAGCCACAAAAGTAACGCTCAAGCACCGTGGCGACGGAGGAACCGGCTGGTCCATCGCCTGGAAAATCAACTTCTGGGCGCGTTTGCTGGACGGGAATCACGCCTATAAAATGTTTCGGACACTGCTCCGCAAACCTGAAGAGTCAGGTATGACTAATGGTGGCGGAACCTATAACAATTTATTTTGCGCACATCCCCCTTTCCAGATTGATGGGAATTTTGGAGGAACAGCGGGAATTGCGGAGATGTTGCTTCAGTCTCATGCGGGGGAAATTCATTTATTGCCAGCTTTGCCAGATAGTTGGGAGAATGGTTCGGTGAAGGGGCTGAGAGCGAGAGGCGGGTATGAGGTTTCTATGGAATGGGTGGAAGGGAGGCTTAGTTGGGTGAGGATTACGGCGGATGATTTGGCTGAGGGAGCTGTAAAGGTTAGATATGGGGGGCTG
>JAGQVA010001573.1 GCA_020438265.1 Bacteroidota bacterium | reverse complement strand
CTGTGTCTCTGCGTCTCTGTGTTTTTTCTTAAAATCGACCTTTTGAGACAACTTCGGATTGACGGAAGGGGGGCCCAAACACCATGGCAGATGCCACCGCTCCCATTTTTTACAAAAAATATGTAATTTCATTGCCTCAATATTACTCACAGGATTTTAACCAAACCTGGACAGCAGATGTATCGGGGAGTTTTACCCTCTTTCAGAAATGGAGCAGTATATTTAGTGAAATATTCATGGATGAAAAGAACGTTTTGCACTGGAAGGGCTTACCTTCCCTGGTTAGAAACCAGTTTCCAAAAGAAAAAAGGGCCTTGCGCGAGCCCATTCTTCGAGGGGGCGGTGCAGGTGCGAGGGGGTACAAATCCAGATGCAGCAGTTTTGGTGTATCCGTATTTAGAGGGCCGAGGCCAAAGATATGAGTGGGTGTATCGGGGCGGGGTGAGTTATCGGTGGTAAAGGCAGGAATATATTGGGTAATCAGTCAGGTGTTTTGTAAATTACGTTCAATGAAACATTTCATGATGAAATCCTTTTTTTTGATTATTACTATGGGGGTATTGGGGTTGGTGCCAGTTTGGGGATTGGCTCAGGGGGAGGCTTATAATTGGTATTTTGGACAGTTTGGGATTGGTATCAATTTA
>JAGQVA010001572.1 GCA_020438265.1 Bacteroidota bacterium | reverse complement strand
AGAACAGGAAATAAACAATTATTCTGGGAGGCGCATCTGGTGGGACAGCATCGGGAATACTGCCACATGGAGCAATTGGTGAATCTGAAGGCTTTGCCGCCTTCTGGATTTAAGATTTGTGTTTTCCCGCTTAAAATTGTGGGAGCTTCGGCAGCTCCGGCCCGGGTCGTAGCTATTATGGAGTAGTTTATACTTGGATCCTTCACTTCGTTCAGGAAGACGCATGCCGTCCAGCTTACCCTGTTGGAGTATATGCCCGTCTATATTGACGGGTTTGCTTTTTCACCTTTAGGTGTCATCCTGAACGAAGTGAAGGATCTAAATACATTATCATCTCTTCTCCAGTCATTTCATCTAATAAAAAATCCGTTGCATCTACCGCTCCAACCACCGCCTGAATCATCGGATAAGCTTTCACCAAAATTTCACGAAACTCTGCTTCCGGATCGGAAAGATCAATGATCGCCCCACCGGCTCCAAACGAAATCTGATCCTTTTGATGAATAATCGTGCGAATGGCGATATTGAATTCCGCAGTCTGGTTATAACTAAAATAACCGATTGAACCTGTATAAATCCCACGGGCTTCCCACTCTAATTGATCAATGATTTCCATTGTGCGAATCTTGGGCGCTCCTGTAATAG
>JAGQVA010001571.1 GCA_020438265.1 Bacteroidota bacterium | reverse complement strand
TTATTGCCCTCAAAATCCGACGAAAGAAATCCTGCTTCTTCCAGCCGGTTTAATTCGACCCGAATACCATTGGTAGACTCTCCAAATTCGCTTTCCAGATTTCGCAGATATGAAGTGGTTTTGCTGTTGAGGAAAAACTTCAACAGCAGTTTGATTCTGGTTTTGGATGAGATCAGCGTTTCGATCATAAACACAAAATTGAGCAACAAAATTACTCAAAAAGCATTAATGGTCAAGTGTGATTTTGGGGAATGTTAGATTTTTCTGGAAAAGGTTGTTGGGGAAGGAAGAATCCTTTCTTCTTTTTTGTTGCGCCGCTTTAAAAAACGGCGCAATAATATAGAGTCTGTCATTCTGCTGAATGTTTTGCTTTTTATCTCAGCGATAACGGATTCCTTTATTCTAGTGAATGCTCTGTCATTTATCTTATCGATAACAAAATCACTCATTCAAAAGAATGGAAAAGATCCCTTTCATTGCGCCGTTTTTCAAAGCGGCGCGAAAGAGAGAAAGCAAAAAAGCGGTTAAACACATGCATATTTCACCTTCCAGCTATTTCCCTATTCCACTCGTTCCACCCTACCCTTTTCCAGCTTATACCGCTGTCCGCTTTCCGGGCAGGTTGCCATTTGTTTCTCATCAAAT
>JAGQVA010001570.1 GCA_020438265.1 Bacteroidota bacterium | reverse complement strand
ACAAATTATCGTGTGTTAAGCCCTGAAGACCATATCCAAAACTCTGGGAAATGGCTGGAAGAAAACGGATTTCACGAGGTGGAAATAAGCCGTAAAACGGAAACTTACGGATCTTTGGTTCATGTATTTAGCACTTATGAGAGCTTTCATGAAAAAGCTGATAAAAAGCCATTTGCCCGTGGCATTAATAGCATTCAGTTGATGAATGATGGGGAGCGTTGGTGGATTGTTTCGATTTACTGGTTGGGAGAGACGAAGGCGTTGCCGCTTCCAGAAAAGTATTTGGATTAGATTGGATGGTCGTATTTTGAAGATCCCTCACCCTAAAGGGGTTCGGGATGCCCTTTAAACTGGAATTTCTGCCAATAGGCAGAATAAATTTCCCTCGATTAGGAGGCATCCCGAATCCCCTTGCGGGTGAGGGATCTTCCCAAACCATTAAATCAAAAAGATTTTACATGTATTATTCCTTATAAAACCGCCCTCTCAAAACCTTCTCACCAGACGATATCATCAAATAGTACAAGCCCGCATTAAGCCCTGTAACATTGAGATGAAGCGATTTATTTGAAACCATTTGCCTGCCTGCTAAAACCTGAGACCCCTTCTGATCATACACCACGTAATTGATTTCCAGATTGTTAAA
>JAGQVA010001569.1 GCA_020438265.1 Bacteroidota bacterium | reverse complement strand
CAAAATTCCATTCCTGTAAATCGTCTTCATAGCCTTTTTGACTTTAATGATGAATATCTCATGATTAGTGGAGAACAGGCATCAGTGGTTTTTCTTAATAAAAAAAGCCTGGAATTCCGAAACTGGCTAGGAACGATTCCGTTGCATCCAGACAATTCACAGGCAGGTGGAGAGCCTGTTTCGGGATGGGTGCACAGTATGGTTGCTGTGGAAAATGGTGGATTGATGATTTCTTTTTTGTTTAACAGACAGGTATGGACCATCAATCGTGAAACAGGGAAACTTCTTCCGGGTTTTTCTCCCGCACCCCTTTTTTTTCAGGACCAAACTTATACATGCCTTGCCTACGATGAAACCTATCAGTATGCAGGAGGCTGGCAACAGGGTTTAAGCCGTTGGAAAAGAACTGGTTCAACCCGGATGGAGAAGATTCCTGTTCCGGATGAAATAGAATCCTTGCTGATGTTATCCGATGGAAAACTCCTCGCCGGTAGCCGTAATAAAGGCTTATTTACTGTTGATACTCATTCAGGAGTGGTTTCGCGGGCAGAACTTTTTCTGTCTTCAGGGGAAATGATTAATCCGGGGAAAGTTACTTCTATTGTCAGGGACAAGTTTGGGAGTTGTTGGCTGGGTACTGGCTCAGGGCTG